>JBFMDH010000010.1:97829-222747 GCA_040754075.1 Acidobacteriota bacterium | reverse complement strand
GCTAACATACGGGCTCGAGGCACCAAGGGAGTCCGACCTGATTGACGCTGAGACTTCAAAGAGCATACTCCGACTCGATCCATTTTTCATCGTTGGTTGTGAATCAACCATTCATGACAGCTAACATCAATCCGAATTTTCCCGGAGTAGGCATCTCCCCGCGCAACATCAGCGGGTGCATAAGCCCCATCTGCGGAATCATCACCAGCCCTGCTAAAATGGCTGAACCCAGGGAGAACACGACTCCTTGCATGACGGGTGGCCAGTCGAATGTAGACCAGAAGAAATAGGCATAAAAGACCGCCCAGATCGCCCCAACCATAGCGTGAAGCGCCATACCAACTGGCCACCATAACCACGTGGGCGACTGCCCGAACATCATCGTTCCCAGCACGTAGACGATGTCTAAAAGCGGCAGGCGCAGCGCAATTAGTATGCGCACGGTCAACTCCCACACCAGCGCACCGGCAACTCCTGCCAGAATCGCTTTCCCAAACGCCACCCGGCGAATCATACCGATCCAGTCCTTCCCCCGCCTACGAAAGCGATGGCTTGCCTTTCCGGGTAAGCCACTTTAGCGGCAATGGCATAGAGCAACCCGCAAGTCATCGTCGCGAGTGTGCCCGAACAACTGAATTTCTGCTTCGCCCACACCTTGAACTGCCGGGCGATCCAGATCGTTAGGGTTCCCGAAACGGTTGAAATGATTGCCTTATCACTGGCAAATTCCACTAATTCCCAGGCGGCGCATTGCGGTTTTATCGGCACCTCATTGCCTGAGTGCGCATCAACTCCGATTCTTGCCAGTCTTTCCACTCGAACCGGAAATCCGTCTGGAACTGTGTTTCGGATTGTCGCATACATAAGCTCTTATACCTCGCAAGAGCATCTGCCCACGAAGCAGGTAGCTCTAACTGAGTTGTTGCTGACCTGACTCAAGCGGGTTGTTGCCGGATTGATAATTGGCTGCACCTTGCTCATAGGCTTTCCAACCCATACATCACGTTGTCCGGCTCGCAGCGGAAATCCGCGTCTACAGCCAACAGGCAGCCAATCAGCTGTCCGATCCCTATACACGTTAATCAGCGGATGGAGGTGCTTGAAGGCAAAGACAAACGTTTGGTCGGAGGTACAGCTATCGATGCCGTTGGCGCACTCAATGCGGCTGGAATGCCATTTCTGCATTAACGAGCAGCCGTGCAATCGCAGGACGGAATAACCGCTCTGCGCACGAAGTTGATAGTTGTTCCCTGCGGCTTGATTTGCCTGCACGTGAAACCATCAAACATGAAATTGCTCAACTCTTCCTGCCGACCGTAAAGGGGTCGCCGATGAGCCAGCGCCAGGTTCCATCGGGTTGGCGGCGGGCGACCTCAATCGCATACACCATCATCGGCTGCGGCTCCGACACTTGCCACTGCGTGTGCATCAGTGCGATGTCGCCCGCCTGAACAACCTGCTTAATGGTGAAATCGAAGCGCGTCTTCAAGGCAGATTGCGAAGCCAACTGCTCTCGCAACTCTTGCCTGCCCTGCGTGGCTTCGCCGGATTGCTTCAGAAAAACTGCCTCTGGGTCGTATAGGCTCAGCACTGCGTCAAGATCGCCTGCTGCCATGTACTGTTGGAAGAGGCGGCAGATGTCTTCGGGACTCTTTGCTGGCATGGTTGTACCTCCTTTCTTGTTTGGAGCGACGGGCACCGACTGTCACTCAATGCGAAAACTTATCCGGCATACGCTCGCTTAATTTCATTGTTTCGCTACAAATCTTCTGTAACGAGTACAAGTTAGTGCAACAGCAAAAGTTATGCCGTACACCAATATGCCTGATTGGCGTAGTAACCTGTAAGTCGTGTCTTATAGCGATCTTACACTGTGGGAGTGTTTCTCGCCTGATCAGCGAAACGAGAGAATCAGCAATACGATAAAAGGCAAAGACCTGCCCATCGAGACCAGTACCCACGCCCCTAATAAAGCTTGTAGCGTAGCAGCAAGCCTTGCAAGAAAATTGCCATGTCGGGATGTAAGGGCATACGATGATGCACCTCAAACTTGGCAGCAAGAGATAGCACGGAAAGCTGTGGAAATCGAAATATGAAGATCATAGGATCAAAGGAAAAATCGCGGATTGCGTTTCGCGAAATTCATCGTGAAGCTTTGGGTGATGATTTGTTAGATGAGTTACTTAAAACTGGCGAACCGCTGTGGAGCCTGTTGGTGAAAAATCGAAAAACGGAAAATACTAGAGACAACTTGAAACGATAACCTCTGAGGCTTAATTTTCTAAAACCGGATTTGCTTTTTAAATGGCTTTTAAAGCGTTTTAAGAGATTAAACCACCTGAGACTCCATTTTCACCTTAAAAACCTCTTAAAACCGATTTAAACGCCATATCAGACCGGTTTAATTTACTTGATATCTGTTTTTTTCTTTCAAAGCCAAAGCCATTGCCAGCGATTCATCCCATTTGAGACCTTCGCGTTCAATTTTAAATTTTAAATCTTCGAGCAGGTCGGATTCCTGATAACTTGCATCCCCCAGATGTAATGCCAATAATTCCTCCAGGGCTTCATACAGTTTTATCGCTAACGGCAACCGAGGGTGTTCACATTTCAATTTTTCACCATCACGACCACTGATATAGCGCAGGTCGTCATCGTTGCAGTCAGGACATTTGACGGGGGCGAGCGGTTCTGGTGATTTTTTCAGAAATTCTTCGATTAACTCATCAGCTTCTCCTGAGCGGAATATTGTCGTGGCATAACCGCCGGGGTTTACTATGCCTTTACCCTTAACTCCAAGATATTCGGCAAACCTCAAACACTCGCCCAATGAGAACCTTGATTTCCCCTTACTTTCCAGGTCTGTCGGCTTGTCATTTTTTTCACGAACCGGAAGGTTTACAGGCGGCTTGCCTTTGTCAAAAAATTCAGAATCATTCTTGGCAAAAGACCTTCGCAGATGAGTAGCCAAGAATGCCGGAACTGAAGAAATTCCCTTGGCATTTTTTGCGGCATTTTCTAATTCCGTGGCGATTAAGGTTGCACATTCATTCCAGCGGGAGACCTCCTGTGGATTTATTGGAATTTTTTCCCCAAGAATCTTTTCCGCACACACAAGAATAATCCGAGCAAATTCCTTTTCAACTGTGTGTGTGTATATATCATCATCAATACATGTATTATATAAAGTATTAGGATGACCAGAAACTTCTGATTTTAAAGAGGATAAGGTTATACTAGATATACTACTTTCTAGTATATCTAGATTATCTAGTTTCTGGGTAGGGCTAGTTATACTAGGTGTACTAGATGTACTAGTATAACTAATAGCGATTTCTTCAGGTGTAAAAATTTCATAAGAATTGCCTGCAAGTGACCCGACCGAGGGGAGAACCCGTAATAAACCGATGCTCTCCAGGTGAGTTATTGCCGCATCTACTGTCACCATCGAACCGATTCCTGAGCCATTTTTGATGTCCTTGCGCGAACGTTTAATAATACGCACAGGATTAATTGCCCCTCTTGAAACACTCCATAAATAATCCCAGACTTGTTTACTTTTTCCCTTGAACACGCCGCTCGCCATAATTTGACGAGTAACCGAATTGGGAACTCTTTGAAAATCTCTTTCTGGCGCTATGGATTCAATTTGAGGAATATCCCTTTCAGCTTGCGGTTTAAAAGATTTTTTATCACTGACGGTTTTAGCTTTACTAGATGTACTAGGTATTCTAGATGTACTAGGTGAGCTAGATATACTAGATATACTAGGTGTACTAGTAGTGATCTTTTTAGTTTTTGTAGATTGAGCTTTAGCTGGAGCGATAGAGGATGATTGAGGAGGGTTTAATTCCTTCAAATCTCTAAAGGTGACATACTTCTTTTGCTCGCTCATGATACCTCTTTAACCGCTGCCATAGTTCCGGTGTTTGAGCGTGATAGGAAGGCTTCCTCTTCGGAGGGACGGACAATGTCTGAGGCGGCAAGTTCGACCAGGTCAGCAGGAATGGTTTTTAAATTATTAATCCTCGCGTATTGAACAGACATGGCGCAAAGTTTAATCGCTTCACGCGGGACTCCCTTAGACCATTGGTAAATGGCACTGGTGGCAGTCGCTTCAAAGGGATTTTCAACGCCCGCAACTCGACAACGGAAACTGATCATTTCGCCAATCTCTTCAAGTGTCAGGGCGTCGAGCGTTGAAGAGACAGCGATTCGACTGACCAGTGCCCGTTTAGTTTTATCGGCAAGTTTATACCGCAATTCTACTTGACCAGCCATCACAATTGAAATTAGTTTTGTTGTATCTGTTTCAAAATTAAGAATTTGACGGATTTGCTCGAACATTGGCCCGCGCAACTGCTGCGCTTCATCTATAAACAAAACGGTGTTTTTACCTTCCTTGTACTGCTCTACTAAAAAGCCGCGTAATTCATATTCGGTTTCTCGCAGGCTTCGCCGGGTCGGAATTCCAAATTCCGTGCAAATCGCTTTTAAAAAGGCGGTTTCAGAGGTTTGTTTAGGGTTTACCATAAACGCAACCGTATAATCCGATGAATCGATATATTCATTAAATAAAAGCCTTAGCAGTGAAGTTTTGCCAAGTCCCACATCGCCGATAATAGTGGTCAGCCCTTGGCGTGAACGGATAACATATTTGGTTTTGGTTATCGCGGCGTGAATCGATGGTGTAATGAAAAAAAATCTGGGGTTTGGCGATATTGAAAAAACAGTTTCAGGTATCATAACCGGCTCATGTATCATAGAATGGTGGCGAAATTCAATTAAAAAAGGAAGGGGGGTAGCAGAATTGGCTGAAAGGTCACCCTTCGTTTGATGAATTACAGAAACTGATTTTAACCGAAATTATTTTCCAAGGATTGAAGATGCGCCTGAAAAGGTAAAAAAATAATTGAGCATCAATTAGAAAAATAATTGCTCTGTCAGGCAAAACAGCAAAGCTTTATGATTCGGTTTTTCAGTTTCAGTCCGAAAAAATTTTTAAAGGGAACGATTTTAAGTTGGTGATTTTGTTCAAGCTGATAGAAAATGCTTCAACGATTAACGACCGCGAAACCAAGGGCAGACTCAGGAAAGCTCGGTCTAAAAAAATTACGGAAAATTATTTGATGATACGCAAAGCCTTTTTAATGAAACTGCATCACGGCAATCAGGAAGAATATCAACAGCGCCACAACCCCATCTGGAAAGCGTTGGAAGATACTTTGAAGACACATGGGGTGAATCATTATTCCATCTTTTTAAATCGTCAAACTGACGAACTGTTTGCCTATGTTGAAATTGAATCCGAACAATTATGGAATCAAATCGCTGATACAGAGGTGTGTCGTCACTGGTGGGATTATATGAAACCACTAATGCTCACCAACCCGGACAATAGCCCGTTTACAATTGCGCTTGATGAAGTTTTTCACCTTGATTGATTAACCGTTTCTATAAACTTGCATGCCAATCAATTCCTGAAAGTAAGGATGAAGAATAAGGAATTATCGCGAAGAAGATTTATAAAAAGCCTTACGGCATCCGCGACAGTAATTCATCTCGAAAAGGATAATTTTCTTGCAGAACCCGTGCGCGGTGAAACCATTAATCGATTTGCACTGGTTAATCGTCATCAACCGAGCATTCGCAAACTTGATCCGCTTTCGCCGCTATCGCTTGGCAATGGAGAATTCGCTTTTACGGCAGATATTACCGGTCTTCAATCTTTCCCAGAAGCGTATGAGAAAACCATGCCGCTGTGCATGATGGCACAATGGGGATGGCATACGACGCCTTTGCCATCAGACATCGAAGCGAAAGTTCTGCAACTAACCGAATACGAAATCCCTGGGCGCAAGGTCGGTTATGCAACCCGTAGCGAAGGGCAGCAGAAACTTTATAACTGGCTACGAGAAAATCCGCATCGCTTGCACCTCGGACAAATTGGCTTCCAATTTAAAAGTGCCAATGGCAAAGACACTCGCGTCTCTGAGCTGACAAACATTGAACAAAGGCTTGATTTATGGGCCGGCAATTTGACCAGCCATTTTCAATTTGAGGATAAACCTGTTGAGGTTAAAACCGCTGTCCATCCCCAGATGAATTTATTAGCAGTTGCCATTGATTCACCCTTGTTCCTGGAAAACCGCCTGGCGATTCGTATGGCTTTTCCTTACGGTTCACCCGATATGCAAGCGGCTGACTGGTCAGCAACCGACCGTCATCAAACCACAATCATTCGACAAACTCGTGATGGAATTTCCCTTCATCGCCAATTAAACAGAGATGAATATTTCGCTAATCTGAATTGGAAGGGTGCAGCAACCTTCGCACAAATCCAAGCCCACACCTTTTTACTAACGCCGCAAAAATCTTCAACCATATTTAGCTTTGTCATTGCGTTTTCACCAAAAAGGATAACTCAGCCCTTACCCACAACTGCCGCAACGTTTTCCGCGAGCGCAAAGCATTGGCAGATATTTTGGAGCAGAGGCGGAGCCATTGAACTTGCCGAAAGCCGAGATTCCCGAGCCATTGAACTGGAACGTCGCGTCGTGCTTTCACAATATCTCACGGCGATTCAATGTTCAGGTTCGCAACCGCCGCAGGAAACCGGACTCACGGTCAATAGCTGGTACGGCAAATTTCATCTGGAAATGCACTGGTGGCATGCTGCACATTTCGCCTTATGGAATCGCCTGCCACTACTGGAAAAAAGTCTCGCCTGGTATGAGAAAATTTTGCCTGCGGCTCAAAAGCTTGCGCGTTCGCAAGGGTATGCGGGCGCGCGTTGGCCGAAAATGGTTGGACCTGAAGGGCGCGATAGCCCCTCACCAATTGGCCCATTACTGATCTGGCAACAGCCACACCCAATCTTTTATGCGGAGCTTTGTTATGTCGCCAAAGGTGGTCGCAATACCCTTGAGCGTTACCGCAAAATGGTTTTTGAATCGGCGGAGTTTATGGCGTCCTTTGCTTTTTTCGATGTGAAAAAGCAAGGTTATGTTCTTGGACCACCAGTTATTCCGGCTCAGGAAAATCACCCGCCGCGTGAAACCTGGAATCCAACTTTTGAATTAGCATATTGGAACTACGGATTAAAAACCGCGCAACGCTGGCGCGAACGACTGGGTATGAAACGCCATCCGCTCTGGGACGCAGTGATTGACAAACTCTCTCCCTTACCCATTCAAAACGGCTTATATCTGGCGCATGAAAATTGCCCGCAAACGTTTACCGAACGCCATCACGACCACCCTTCAATGCTTGGCGCGCTGGGCATCTTAAACGGCGATAAAGTTGACCGCGAAACCATGCGTCGGACGCTCCATCAGGTGATGAAGCATTGGCAATGGGATAAAACCTGGGGTTGGGATTATCCGATGACCGCCATGACGGCTGCACGATTGGGTGAACCCGAAATCGCCATTGAGGCTTTGTTGATGAACACTGAAAAGAACGGTTATTTGCCCAATGGTCATAATTATCAACGTCCGAATCTTCCATGTTATCTGCCTGGCAACGGCGGCTTGCTATATGCTGTTGCCATGATGGCTGGTGGTTGGCAAGGTGCGCCACATACCCAGGCACCGGGTTTTCCAACCGGTGGCTCCTGGACAGTTCGCCGGGAAAATTTGAATGCGCGCCTACTCAAAGTTATTTGAGGTTCACAAATTCCAAAAAACTGAATAAAGTTACGCAAATTTAAAATCAAATTTTGAGGTTGCGCATGAATGCAAAAATTTTTCGAGGTAGGCAGAAGTCGTTCCATCGAGCAGTAATAACTCATCGAGGTTTTTTGAGACTGACGATTTATTCCCTGGCATTAATTGGGTTCTTTGTCCTTACCGCACAACCGCAGTTTAACGGCAATGCATTCGCAACCGCACAGGCTACAGGCAATTCGTCTGTTGACGAACTGCAAAAACTTTTTCAATCGCCGCCTGATGATGCGCGCATCATGATGCGCTGGTGGTGGTTCGGACCTTCAATTACCAAAGCCCGTCTTGAACAGGAGATGCGATTGATGAGAGCCGGTGGCATCGGCGGTTTCGAGGTGCAGCCGGTCTACCCGCTCGCTCTGGATGATGATGGTCGCGGCATCAAAACCTTGCCCTATCTCTCAGATGATTTTCTCGATGCCTTGCAGTTTACCGCCGTTAAAGCCCGCGAACTGGGTTTGCGATTTGATTTGACCCTGGGAAGCGGCTGGCCCTTCGGTGGCTCAACCGTTTCCGTAAACGATGCCGCGGGCAGATTGCGTGTCGAACGTGTGAAAGTTAATGACCAATCGCGCCGCGTTAAAATTCCTGATGTCGGCAATGGCGAAAAACTGATTGCCGCTTTTTTTACTGCTAACCAAAGTCAGACCTTTACCAAAGACAGTTTTAAGGAACTAACCGAATTAAAAGACGGAGCCGTTTGGCTTCCTGAAAATTTTATCGGAGCCGGTGAAATTTTCTTTTTCATTTCGAGTCGAACCGGACAGCAGGTGAAACGCCCGGCGCTCGGTGGCGAAGGGTTTGTGCTTAGTCACCTCGACCGCGCAGCTACAGAAAATTATTTAAAAACGGTTGGCGACCGCTTGTTTGCAAAACTGGAAAGCCATCGTCCCTATGCCATCTTTTGCGATAGCCTCGAAGTTTACAACTCGGATTGGACGCCCGACTTACTTGAAGAATTTCAAAAGCGGCGCGGCTATGATTTAAAGCCTCACCTGCCGGCGCTCGTCGTTAGTACCGGTGAACACACCGCAGACATTCGCAGGGATTGGGGCAGAACCTTATCCGAATTATTCAATGAGCGATTCCTTATCCCGCTGCACGATTGGGCAAAGCGCCAGCAGACGCGCCTGCGCGTGCAAAGTTACGGGGTTCCCGCCGTCAGGCTTTCGAGCAACGCGCACCTTGACCTCAGCGAAGGCGAAGGCGTGCAGTGGCGCGGACTGAGCACCACGCGCTGGGCATCATCTGCCAGTCATATCTATGATCGCAAGGTGACCTCATCGGAAATCTGGACGTGGTTACATTCGCCGTCGTTTCGCGCCACGCCGCTTGATGTCAAAGCCGAAGCTGACCGCCATTTTCTGCAAGGCATCAATCAATTAATTGGGCACGGCTGGCCCTACACGCCCGAAGGCATCGCCTATCCCGGTTGGCGTTTTTATGCCGCAGGAGTTTTCAACGAAAAAAATCCCTGGTGGGTGGTGATGCCCGAAGTTTCAAGCTACCTCCAACGCCTCAGTTTTCTGATGCGGCAGGGAAGACCGGCAAATGATGTTGCCATCTATTTGCCGAATGATGATGCCTGGTCGCGATTTTCAAATGGCAAAATTCATCTGGTTGAAGTGCTTCGTGAAATGCTTGGACAAAATCTGATTCCCAGTGTGCTGGGTGCGGGATTCAATTTCGATTTTTTTGATGACGATTCGTTCAAACAAATCGGGCGGGTTGAAAACGGCTCGCTCGTTCTTGGCGAGCAAAAATATAGAGCCGTGATTTTGCCGAACGTTGAAAATATTCCCTTAGATACCCTGGAAAAACTTCAGGCATTGGCGCGCGGCGGAGGCGTGTTGATTGCCACTAGACAAATGCCAGTCAAAGCGCCGGGAATGCACGCGGCGGCTGATAAACCAAAAGTAACTACTCTCTCGCAAGCTATTTTTTCAGGCGCATCACCCATTGGTCATTTCGTGACCGACGAAACCGAGCAACTTAAAAATAGACTCGCGTCACTGGTAAAACCGGATGTTCAACTGTCGCCGCAAACTTCGGACATCGGTTTCATTCATCGCCAAACCGAATCGGCAGAAATTTATTTTCTCGCCAATACCGGAAATGTGTCGCGCAATGTAAAAGCGACGTTTCGCGTTCAGGGAATGAATGCGGAATGGTGGAATCCGTTCGATGGAACGATTGCGCCTGCGAAAATCGAAAGCCAAAGCGCGCAGGGAACAACCCTTACACTCGAACTTGAGCCATATGGTTCGCGGGTTCTGGTATTCACCAAACGCGCCTTGCCGGTTGCGCAAATTAAACCGTCGCAAAATATTCCGACGGCGATGGATATAAGTAATGAATGGCAAGTCACCTTTGGTGAAAATCAATCAGCGGTTCGCTTCGCAACCCTGCGTTCGTGGACGGATGATGAAAGCACACGATATTTTTCGGGACTTGCGAGCTATGAAAAAACCATCAATGTGCCCGACAGCTTTTTGCAAAGCGGATTGAATGTACAACTGGATTTTGGTGAAGGCATGGCAATCGCTTCGCAACCCGCACGTCCGCAGGCAGGACCCGGCATGCAAACCTATTATGACGCGCCGGTTCGCGAAGCCGCAGTGATTTATCTCAATAATCAAAAAGCCGGGACGTTGTGGTGTCCGCCCTACAAACTTGATGTAACGAAATTTATACGACGCGGTGAAAATCAAATTAAAATTGTCGTAGCCAATACTGCCATCAATCATATGGCGGGTCGCGCCTTGCCTGATTATCGTCTGCTCAATTCGCGATACGGTGAACGTTTTCAACCGCAGGATATGGATAGAGTTCAACCGGTTCCTTCTGGTATATTGCAACCCATTCGTCTGGTTCCGACAGCAAAACTTTAAACCACTCTTTTGAATTCAGCTTCACAAGGGATTCATCGCTGAAAAAATTGAAAGGGAGAGCTATGAGAAGACGCGCGTTTTTAGGTGTAGCTGCTGGAGCCGGATTAACCTTAATTACGAAACCAACATTTGGAACTTTGTTTGCGCAATCGACCGATTCACGAATTGAAATTCTCTTGAACGAACCCATCGGCAGAATCGCTCCCGAAATCTACGGGCATTTCGCTGAACACCTGGGCGGCGTGATTTATGACGGCATATGGGTTGGTGAAAATTCCAAAATTCCCAATATCGGCGGCATACGCAAAGCCCTCGTCGAGGCCTTTCAAAAAATCAAACCTTCGGTGGTTCGCTGGCCCGGCGGTTGCTTTGCCGATAGCTACGACTGGCGCGATGGCATAGGAGCCAGAGACAAACGCCCGCGTCATACCAACTTCTGGCGTGAAGCCGGTGAGTGGGGAAAGAACTCGCCCGATGGACCTTGGAAAATCGAACCCAACTTTTTCGGCACTAATGAATTCGCAAGGTTTTGTAAACTGGTCGGCGCTGAGCCTTATTTTGCGGCAAACTTGCGCAGCCTTTCAGCCAAAGATTTTTACCAATGGGTCGAGTATTGCAATTCGCCTGCGGGCAGCACCACGCCTGCGGAGATGCGCGCGGCAGGCGGCGACCGCGAACCGTTCAATGTGCGTTTCTGGGGCATCGGCAATGAATCGTGGGGATGTGGCGGCAACTTTACGCCCGAAGAATACGCCGCCGAATATCGCCGTTTCACCGCTTGGGTTCCGGGGTTCGGTTTGCCTCTGGCGTTTATCGGATCGGGACCAAACGGCGGCGATCTCGATTGGACGCGAAGATTTTTCACTAAACTCAATGAGCGGCGCGCGCTTGGTTCGATGTGGGGGTGGGCTTTGCATCATTACTCGTGGAATGTCACGGGCGGGCGCACCAATGATTGGTTTCAAGGTAAAGGCGACGCGGTCAATTACCCGGACGATGAATGGTATGAGTTGCTCAGCGAAGGCGACAAGATGGAGTCACTGATTTCCGATCACTGGCTGGTGATGGGCGAAATCGACCGTGGGCATCGCATCAAACTTGTGGTTGATGAATGGGGCGCGTGGTACAAGCAAGGCTCCGAAGCGCATAATTCGCATCTCCTCGGTCAGCAATCAACCATGCGTGATGCGCTGCTTGCGGGACTCAACCTCGACACCTTCCATCGTCACGCCGATAAAGTGGCAATGGCAAACATCGCCCAACTCGTCAATTGCCTTCAAGCATTATTTCTAACCAATGAAGATAAATTTGCGCTGACGCCGACCTATCACGTTTTCGATATGTATGCGGTGCATCAAGGCGCGCAAGCGATTCGCACCATTTTCGCTTCGCCGCGCTCACCCTATACGCGAAATGGCAAACCGGCTTCGATTCGCGGGCTTTCCGGTTCTTCTTCTCTGCGTGATAAAGAACTAACCCTGACTGTGACTAACCCGGATATTAAACAAGCGCGCGAAAGCGAAATTGCGCTGCGCGGCGCGACGATTAAATCCGTCAAAGTCACGACGCTTGCAGCAGACGATATTCATGCGCATAACACTTTTGCCAATCCGCGACGAGTTGAACCGAAAGAGAGTCAGGCGACGGCGCGAAACGCAGGGACATTGGTGCATACCTTCGCCCCGGCATCGGTCACCCGTTTGCAAATCACCCTCGCGTGATCGCGGGCTTGGCGGATTAACCGATTTTGCCTGTGGTGAATTTCATTTAAGAAAATTCAAAGTAGAGGTTTCGTCTATGTCAACACCTGAGAAAAAATTTGCCCGTCGCCGCTTCTTGCAGGCGAGTTCTGTCGCTGCCTTTGCAACCGCGCATTTCGCTTCATCAACAACACCGGCAAAAGCGTTGGTCTCACTCGCGCGCCCGCAAACCATCTATCAAAGCCCGCTCAAGGATTTTTCAATTGATGCCGCGCAATTCGATAGTTTGTTATTTACTCAGGCGATGTATGCCGAACAGAAACCGGCGATGACCTTCGAGGCAAAAGATGAACGCGCGGCTCGGCTCTGGCAGAAACGTGTGCGACGAAAAATTGCGGAACTGGTCGGCGGTTTCCCGCCAAGCCGCGTCGCTTTGCAGGCAAAAATTCTTGAGACCAAAGATTTCAAAGATTACACGCGGGAAAAAATCATCTTTCAAAGCCGTGAACAACTCGCGGTTTTCGGCTATTTGTTGTTGCCGAAAAATCGCCCGCAACCTCTGCCTGTGGTCATCTGTTTGCCGGGTCACGGACGCGGTTGTGACGACATCGTCGGTATAGATGAACAGGGCAATCAACGACAGACCAAACCCGGCTATGCGTATGATTTTGCCTTGCAGGTGGTCGAGAACGGTTATGCGGCGTTTGCCATCGAACAACTCGCATTCGGTTGTCGCCGTGATGAAGCGGCGCGGAAAAAAGGCGCAGGGCAATCTTCGTGTCAACCGGCAGCAGGCGCAGCATTGCTATTCGGGCAGACCATGATTGGCTGGCGGGTCTGGGATGTGATGCGGGCGATTGATTATCTGCAAACCCGCAAAGAGATTGACCGCCAGCGCATTGCGACGATGGGAATTTCCGGGGGCGGGACGATTTCGCTGTTTGCGGCGGCGCTCGATGAACGAATAAAAGTCAGTGTAGTGAGCGGTTATTTCAATACCTTTCGCGACAGCATTCTTTCACTTTCGCATTGCATCGACAATTATGTTCCGGGAATTCTCAACGTCATTGAAATGTACGACCTCGCGGGACTGGTTGCGCCGCGCGCGTTGTTTGTTGAATCGGGTTTAAAAGACCCGATATTTCCGATTGCCGGCAGCCATCGCGCCTTTAAACAGGCACAAATGATTTATCAAACCTTTGGCGTCGCGGATCAACTGGGCAGAGAAGTTTTCGATGATGGTCACGTCTTTTATGGCAAAGGCGCGTTTCAATTTTTGAAAACCAATCTTTAAGTCTTCATTGAAAAGGCAGCGGAGAAGGGGCTTTCAACAAGAAAGCGAGCTATTTATTAAAGGAAAAATATTTCCCTACAGGTGTGCGCGCAAGGGTTTTGGCGGGAACTGAATATTCAGCTATTGGAACTTTTTAACCCTCTCAGGAGCGCCATCGTTTGCTTTTGAAAATCAATTTTTTGTGTCAAGATAGGTTGGGTAAATCAGTTTCCACCAAGCACCTGATCAACAAATGAATGGGAAAAATTCAGTGCTTTCAAGTGGACAATCAAAATCATCGAATGCACCCTAATGGTCAGTCTGATTTGCTGGCAGAGTGCCATTCAATTCAAAACCCTAACTGCTTCAGGAGGCTTCAATGAACGGAAAGATTCGCAGCCTTGCCGTAACTGCATTTTCACTTTTAATTCTCCCTTGGGTTTGTCCCTCGCAGCGTTCGACCTCGAATGCAATCAAACAACAGGAGCGCAACAGCATTCTGGTGGGTTTGAAATTTACCAAGAAACATCGTAATTCATTGTCAAAGGCTTTAAGCTTCGTAAGCGGTATAGACCCCAATGCCTATGCCACCGGTTTTCTCGTTGGCGATGGATTGGTGCTCACCAATTATCATGTGGTATCGGGAAAATTGAGTACGCCGAAAAAGCTGTTATTGGGGTTCAAAGCGAATGATGAACTCGATGTGGAAGTTTATATCGATAGTTGCCGTGCCAAGGTGGTTAAGGTTGATGAAGCCGCCGACCTCGCGCTTTTAAAAATTTGCGACTCCTCGAAATCCGCCAAGCGCCCGAAATTCCAAACCGACCCCGCAAAGGATGAAAACCTGATTTTAGTCGCGCAACAGGTCAATCAAAAAATTATCCGGCGAGGCAATTTTCACGGCTTGTACACCTATCAGGGACAGCAATACTGGTCAGCAAGAATCGATGGGCAAGACGGTTTTTCCGGCAGCCCGGTGTATAACGAAAAAGGCGAAATCGTTGGCGTGTTCTCTTCTTATGATTCGGTAAACGATGTGGCATTGATGAGTCCGGGCGTCAAAGCGCAAAAAATTCTGGCTGACTATGATGCCGATTTGCAAAGCGCCCCGACGCCAAAGGATTAATCGCTGAATCGGGCGCTCGCTAAAGTTACGGATAAGTTTAGCGAGCGCTCTTTGACCGCGACCTGCAAGCGGCAGTCCGGGATTCGATAAAAACGATTGCAAACTATTCAATAAAGAAAAATCGCAAGAGCCATCAGTTTCTGGCTGATGGTTTTTTTATTCACTTTTGATTCGGGGAATTGATGCGCTATCTGTCGGTACTATTTTTTCTCGCGCTATTTTCGGGCACTTCGTCAGGGAAAACGCCCATCACGATTTATCTTGCGGGCGATTCGACAATGGCGGAAAAAACGCCCGATAAACGACCGGAAACCGGTTGGGGCGAGATGCTGCAAAAATATTTCAAGGTGGCTCAGGTTAAGGTTGAAAATCATGCGAAAAACGGTCGCAGCACGCGCAGTTTTATCGAAGAAAAACGCTGGCAAACCATTGTTGAAAAATTGCGGGCGGGTGATTATGTGTTCATTCAATTCGGGCACAACGACCAGAAAGAAAATAGTGACCGTTATGCTTCGCCGGCAGACTATGGCAAAAATCTGATTCGCTTTATCAATGAGGTGCGCGATAAAAAAGCGATACCCATATTGCTTACACCGGTGATGCGCCGTCGGTTTGATAGCAATGGCGTCTTTCAAGATACCCACGGCGAATACCCGAATGCGGTGCGCGCCGTTGCCCGGGAGCATCAGGTAGCATTGATTGATATGCACCGCCAAAGTGAAGCGGTCATCAAGCGATATGGAATTGAGGAATCGAAAAAACTTTTCTTGCAGTTAAAAGCCGGTGAGCATCCCAACTACCCGAATGGTGTTGAAGACAACACCCACTTTTCACCGCTTGGCGCAGATGAGATGGCGAAACTGGTCATCACCAGCATACGCCAACTAAAACTCGATTTGTCGCGCTACCTCAAGAAGGCTAGTGAGGCGAATCAAACGAAATGAAGGAACCATTCAGACAAAAATTTATTGATTAGGAAACCTGGATGAATCTAAGGACGACGGCTGTACATCGACGGTTTTTAATTTGCTGGTTGCTTATCGCGATTGCTGGGTCGCTGATTTTGCCATTGCCAGTCACCGCTTGGGCAAGCTCGCCAATTGTTGCTCAGCCTCAACAAAAAGCCAATCGAAAGGCTATTGGCTGGCAAACCCTTCCAACAATTCTTGGGCGTATCAAAGCGCCGAAATTTCCCAATCGTGATTTCGATATTAAACATTTTAACGCCATTGCTGATGGCAAAACCGATTGCACCGAAGCCATCAGGAAAGCGATTGCCGCCTGTAATCAAGCCGGTGGCGGACGTGTGGTCATCTCTGGCGGGACAGTGCTGAGTGGAGCGATTCATCTTTTAAACAACGTCAATCTGCATATTGCCGAAGGCGCAACCTTAAAATTCATTCCCGACCCGAAAAAATATTTGCCTTTGGTGTTTACGCGATTTGAGGGAACCGAGTGCATGAATTATTCGCCCCTCATTTATGCTTTTGAAAAACGGAACATTGCCATCACGGGGAAGGGAACCCTCGATGGCTCGGCTTCGGATGAGAACTGGTGGAAATGGGCTAGACGCGGTGAGGGCGGCACACCTTCGATGGCATCTGTAGACATTCGCCGCTTGCGCGATATGGGCAATCAAGGTGTGCCGGTGAGCGAGCGGGTTTTTGGCGAAGGTCATTTCCTGCGCCCGAGTTTTATTCAACCGCTGCGCTGCCGCAATATCTTGATTGAAGGGGTCAAAATCATTAACTCGCCGATGTGGGAGATTCATCCGGTGCTATCGACCAACGTGACGGTGCGCGATGTCACCATCACCAGTCACGGTCCCAATAATGATGGTTGCGACCCGGAATCGAGCCGCGATGTGTTGATTGAAAATTGCCTGTTCGATACCGGCGATGATTGCATCGCGATTAAATCCGGCAGAGATAATGACGGGCGACGTGTCGGTGTGCCGTCAGAAAATATCATCGTTCGCAACTGCACGATGAAGGATGGTCATGGCGGCGTGGTGATTGGCAGCGAAATATCCGGCAATTGTCGCAATGTGTTCATTGAAAATTGCAAAATGGATAGCCCCAATCTCGACCGCGCATTAAGGTTCAAATCGAACGCCTTGCGCGGCGGCATCATTGAAAACGTTTTCATGCGCGATGTTGAGATTGGGCGCGTAGCCGAAGCGGTGTTGACAATAGATTTTCTCTATGACACTGGCGATAAAGGGACGCATAAACCTGTATTGAGAAATGTGACAATTGAACGGGTGAGGAGTAACGCCAGTCCGCGTGTGATGTGGATAGCCGGATTTAAAGGCACAGTTATCGAAAACATTCGCTTTGTGGATTGCGCCTTTCGCGGTATCGAAACCAGTGAAGTGATGAACCAGGCGGGCACCGTGACCTTTAAAAACGTGACTATCGAACCGGCGAAAAAAGGGCGAAGTTTGAATTCACCACAATCGAATCAGTAGGGTCATTTGAGTTGATTGCAAAACTGTTTTTCAAAGGTTGAGAATGTAAGGTAAACAAATTGGTGAGTAAGTCGCGGTCATTGACCGCCTTTTCAACCTCCGGTCAATGGTTTTGCAAGCGGTTCCGGTTTGTGTTGGATTGGGAATTAAAGCGAAACCGCTTGCTCTGCCCAGAATTGAAATTCGCGGTGCTTGTGTTCTTCGGCTTTGGCTAACACCTCACCGCTTGCCACGCGCCTGAGATGTTCAAAAACTCTTTGACCAACCTGTTCGATGGTTTCGGTTCCATCAACGACACCCCCTGCGGATAAATCCAAATCGCGACTCATGCGTTCAAACACGGGGGTGTTTGATGCCAGCTTGATCACCGGCGCGATAGCATTGCCGATGGTGGTGCCGCGCCCCGTCGTGAACACGATAACCGTAGCGCCTGCGGCGACCAGTCCCGGCGTTGATTCCTGGTCGTAACCGGGTCCCTGCATTAAGTTGATGCCGCGATTTTTCGGAGTTTCGGCGTATTCAATGACGCCTTCGATTCTCGTGGTGCCGGCTTTGGCAATAGCGCCGAGAGATTTAATGGTGATGTTCAATAGCCCACCGGCGATATTGCCGGGACTGGGATTTTGATTGAGCACCGCGCCAAATTGCGCCGCATAATCTTTGTACCAATCAACCATTCGATAAACCGCGCGTCCGGTCTCTGCATCTTTGGCGCGATGCGCGAGAATATGTTCCGCGCCGCAAAATTCCGGCACTTCGGTAATCAGGACGGTGCCGCCTGACCTGACTAATAAATCCGCCGCATGTCCGAGCGCAGGATTCGCAGACAAGCCTGAAAAGCCGTCCGAGCCGCCGCATTTGACGCCGAGAATTAGTTCGCTCACTGACACGGGTTCACGCTTAACGCGATTGACTTCCGGCAACATTCGTTCGACCTCTTTCAAGCCGCGTTCGATAGCGGCTTGCGTGCCGCCCACCTGTTGAATGCCGATTTTCGCAACCGGTTTATTGAAAAAGCGTTCGTGACCGAGCAAATATTTTTCAACATAAGCGAGGTTGGTCTTTTCACACCCTAAATCCATGAAAATCACCCCGCCGACATTCGGATGGTCTGCATAATTGGCGAGCGTGCGAAGCATCACCTCGAGGTTTGAACCGTCCTGACAACCGCAACCTTTGTTATGCGGGATGGCGACAACGCCATCGACATTGGGATATTTCTCGCGATTGTACGTCAACAGTTCCGCCATCATCGAAATTTGCATGGCTTCATGACTGGCGCACATGCTGGTTGGAACAATGAGCACGAAATTGCGGGTGCCGACGCGCCCATCGGGTCTGCGAAGTCCCAAAAAGGTTGCGCGCTCGTCTACAGAAAAGTAATCGGGTGGTGGCGTGAGTAAATTATCCGGGAGTTCGCGAACCACAGGAACGTGGTTGGTCATATTCGCAGGTGAAATCAACTCGCCTTCTTCGATGCCAAGTGAAGTGCCAATCGGTTCGCCAAATTGCAGAACGAACTCCCCGGCTGGAATATTTCGTGTAGCAAAACGGTGCCCAGGAGTAATTACGGTTTTCACGCTAACTACACGACCTTCCGGGAGGGTGACCTCCAGGCCGGGGAGTATCTCTTGCTTAACGACCGCCACATTATCATGCGAATTGACGATGATGGCGTATTCGTTAATCGGCGCAGCTTTTATGATATTTGCACTCGACATGACAGTTCATTTCACTCGGTTAAGCGAAAAACTTATAAAACATCAGGCAGAATTAACGACCTGACATTCGGATGTAAACGCACCCACAGACCGGGATTTTCATCCAGTTGGGCGGCGCGAGTTTCCGGGTCAGCGGAAATTCGGGTTTCCACTACCCGACGAAAACTTTGGCGTTTTGCAGGCGAAGTTTTCGCATCAACAATTGATTGCACAACTCTGCGAGCATTGAGGATTGCCGCAGGCCCAAGCGTTAAAATTTTTGAAGCGCGACGGCATTCCCGCTCATCTTGCGGGCTAACCTCACTGCCACCGGCTTTGAATTTGGCGATGTGATGTTCGAGAATGCTTGATGAAATCGGAATGATGCCTGCAACATCGGTTTGCGTCGCGCCCGATCCCGGTTTGATGTAGGCGAGATGTGATGCGGCTTCGGCTTCGGGACCGTGCCCGATGAAAAAAATATCGATGCCGCCGAGCGCGTTGAGGTTATCGAGATAGTTAATCAACTCGCCTTCAAGGTCATCGGTTTCGGTCTGCATCGGCGTAAAACTTTTAACCTTTTTAAAAAACGCTTCGCCAAGCAATCGCTCAAAATCGCGAACGAAACTGAAACTGTTCGCCATTTTCAAGGGGGCAAGGGCATCTTGGGTGAATACCTGAAGCCGTCCAAGCAAATCATCTGCGGCATCGGTCAACGCAAGGCTACCGAGCATTTTGTGTAAAGCTTGCGCGCCGCGACCGCCGAGTAAAACGATCACCAAATCGCTGGATTTATTTCGCGCTGCCTGTTCTAATTCCTCGAACATGGCGCGACCAACAGCCGCTTCATCGGGCAATACTTCGTAAGTCAGTTCGCGTGCATCGAGCGTCGGTAATCGGTCAGACAGCGTTTGACTCAGCCAGAGATTGTTGCTGGTCAGGCGACGGTTTAAAAATGCTTTTCCGGTTGCAGACAATCATCCCTCTCAACGGCTTTGTGAAATCTGAATGAAGCGTAAAAAGCGAAAATGGTATAACCATTTTAATTTTGACGAAAAGTCATTTAACCACACGAGTGAAAATATGGCAAGCAGTATGGTGGCAGAAAATGCTTGGGTTTCAGGTTTAAAATACTGAAATGCTTGAATGAGTTCGGGTAATCGCGCCTGGGTCGGTAACTAAGGTTTAAGAAACAGCACCTGAAGAATTCCGGCTCAAAAGCCGTAAAACTTGACAACATAAAGCAATGGTGTTACACACATCCTGTTTGAATTTTAATGGTAATACCTTTTGTGTATTCGTAGGCAGGGATATTAAAATCCCAGGCATTCAAAATCTAAGGAAATTATGAGTTTTGCATTACTGGAACTAAGCGATAAAGTCGCCGTGGTCATTGGCGGCACCTCAGGAATTGGGCGAGCCATCGCTTTGGGAATGGCGGATGCCGGAGCCGATGTGGTGGCTTCATCCAGGCGGCTGGAACAGGTTGAAGAAGCCGCCAAAGAAATCGAAAGTCGTGGGCGGCGGTCGTTGCGCGTCACCTCCGATGTTGCTGACCGCGTGTCGCTCGAAAATTTATTGAATGAGTGCGTCAAGGCTTTTGGCAAGGTCGATATTCTGGTGAATTCTGCCGGGCGCACCAAACGCGCGCCGACGCTGGATTTCGCTGAAAGCGATTGGCATGATATTTTGGACACCAACCTCACGGGCACCCTGCGCGCCTGCCAGATTTTTGGTCGCCATATGCTCGAACGAGAATATGGGCGCATCATCAACATCGCTTCACTTTCAAGCTTCGTTGCTTTGTATGAAGTCGCCGCCTATTCGGCAAGCAAAGCGGCGGTCGCCGCGCTGACGAAATCGCTGGCAATCGAGTGGGCAGCGCGCGGGGTTTGCGTCAATGCCATTGCGCCCGGGGTGTTTCGCACGCCGCTGAATGAAAAACTTCTCGATGAAACCGAACGCGGACGCGAGTTTTTATTGCGCACCCCGATGAAACGTTTCGGCAAGGTCGAAGAGTTGGCGGGAGCTGCGGTATTTCTGGCGTCGGATGCCGCGAGCTTTGTGACCGGGGAAGTGTTGGTCGTCGATGGCGGATTTCTGGCGAGCGGCGTCAATCAATAAGTCGTCTTGCGAACCTTCGTATTCACTTTGAAATTAACCTGAGAAGGATGTACCGGATATGGCAGAAGAGACCGGCTTCGTCAAAACCACCGATTATTCGACTCCACAAATCCAAACGGCAGGCGAAAGTATCGCTGCGCGTATTGGTCGCTATCGTTGGGTCATCTGTGCACTGCTGTTTTTTGCGGCAACCATCAATTACATAGATCGCCAGGTCATTGGCATTCTCAAACCGACCTTGCAAAGCGAAATCGGCTGGACGGAAATCGAATATAGCTGGATTGTCTTTTCGTTTCAGGCAGCATATGCCGCAGGCATGTTGCTAATCGGCGGCTTTATGGATCGCATCGGCACCCGTAAAGGATTTTCAATCGCCATTGTCTTCTGGAGTTTCGCAGCGATGGCGCATGCGTTTGCCAGTTCGGTGATGGGGTTTGCCGCCGCGCGCTTTATGCTGGGGCTTGGCGAAGCGGGGAATTTCCCTGCTTCGATTAAAACGGTTGCCGAATGGTTTCCGAAAAAAGAGCGAGCGTTAGCTACCGGGATATTCAATTCCGGCACCAATATCGGCGCACTCGTAACGCCGCTGGTAGTGCCGATGATAACGATTGCTTACGGGTGGCGTTGGGCATTTGTTTTAACCGGGGCGGTGGGGTTTCTTTGGCTGGCATTCTGGTGGCTGCTTTATCGGAAACCGGATGAGCATCCGAAATTATCAAAAGCCGAACTGGAGTATATTCAAAGCGACCCGCCCGACCCAACGGCAAAAATCCCCTGGGCGAAATTAATCCCCCATCGGCAGATGTGGGCTTTTGCCATCGGCAAATTTTTGACAGACCCGATCTGGTGGGTATACCTGTTCTGGTTGCCCGATTTTCTGCATAAACAACATGGCCTCAGCCTCAAAGAATTTGGCCTGCCACTGGTTGTCATCTATTTGATTGCCGACATCGGCAGCATCGGCGGCGGTTGGATTTCCTCATCGCTAATTAAACGGGGTTGGAGTATCAACAGCGGTAGAAAAACCGCCATGCTGATTTGCGCTTTGCTGGTTGTGCCAATTGTGCTGGCTTCGCAAACCACGAATCTATGGATCGCGGTTATTTTAATTGGTCTTGCAGCCGCGGCGCATCAAGGCTGGTCAGCCAATATCTTCACGATTGCTTCAGATACCTTCCCGCGCCACGCGGTCGGCTCAGTAGTTGGCATCGGCGGCATGGCTGGCGCGGTCGGCGGCATGTTGATTGCGCGTCTGGTCGGCGAAATTCTCGAACGCACGGGAAGCTACGTGCCGGTGTTTATCATTGCCGCCTCTGCATATCTATTTGCCCTGTTGATTATTCATTTACTTTCACCAAAACTTGAGCCGGTAAAATTAGAGGCGAATTAATCAGCTATGTCCGAATCATTACAAGTGAAATCAAAAGAGCATTGTCGCTGGGATTTGGTCGGTCTCGGTGAAGTGATGTTGCGCCTCGACCCGGGCGATAGCCGCATTCATACGACGCGCACTTTTCAAGTTTGGGAAGGCGGCGGCGAATACAACGTGGCGCGCGGTTTAAAAAGATGTTTCGGATTGGACACCGCAGTCGTCACCGCGTTTGCTGATAATCCGGTTGGCAGACTGGTTCAGGATTTGATTTATCAGGGCGGCGTTGATCAATCTCACGTCAAGTGGGTGAAATATGACGGCGTCGGGCGCGCGGTTCGCAATGGCATGAATTTCACCGAACGCGGTTTCGGTATTCGCGCCGCGCTCGGATGTTCAGACCGTGGACATACGGCGATTTCACAACTGCAACCCGGCGAAATCGATTGGGAAAAAATTTTCGGAGAGGAAGGCGCGCGCTGGTTTCACACAGGGGGAATCTTCTGCGCTTTGTCTGAAAGCACGCCATTGGTGGCGCGTGAAGCGATGGAAGCCGCGCGCAAACACCGAACGATAATTTCTTATGACCTCAATTATCGCGAATCGCTTTGGAAATCCATCGGCGGAAAAGCGAGAGCGCAGGAGGTCAATCGCGAACTTGCGCCGCTCGTCGATGTGATGATTGGCAATGAAGAAGATTTCACGGCTTGTCTGGGATTTGCCGTCGAAGGGTTGGACGAGCATCATTCAAAACTCGACATCGGAAATTTCCGACGAATGATTGAACGCGCGGTGCAGGAGTTTGCCAATTTCAAAGTGGTCGCAACGACATTGAGAAATGCCAGGACCGCGAGCCTCAACGATTGGGGCGCAGTCTGTTATGCGGACGGTGAATTTTATCAAGCGCCGACCCGCGAAAATCTTGAGATATTCGATAGAGTCGGCGGCGGCGATTCCTTCGCCTCGGGGTTGATTTACGGATTGATGAACGGGCGAGGCGCGCAGTACGCAGTTGAATGTGGCGCGGCGCACGGGGCGTTGGCGATGACCACACCCGGCGATACGACGATGGTCACGCTTGCCGAAGTTGAACGCGCCATGAAAGGCGGCACCGCGCGCGTCGCCAGGTAATATTTTTATGAACAAACATGAAATTATCAGTTGCCTGAAAGAGACCGGATTAATTCCTGTGGTGCGCGCGGCTTCCGCTGATGAAGCGATTCGCGCCATTGATGCGATTAAAGAAGGCGGCGTATCGGTCTTGGAAATTACCATGACAGTGCCCGGCGCAGTGAAGGTCATTGAAGAGGTATGCAAACGCTTCGGCAAAGACGCGCTGGTCGGAGCCGGCACGGTTTTGGACGCCGAGACTGCCAGGCATTGCATTCTCGCAGGGGCGCAATTTGTCGTCAGTCCGGCGTTGGATGTAAGCACGATTGAATGTTGTCGAACCTATAGCGTTCCGGTGATGCCAGGGGCGTTGACGCCGACGGAAGTTTTAACGGCGTGGCGCGCGGGCGCAGATTTCGTCAAAGTTTTCCCTGCGGATTCGATGGGCGGCGCAAGCTATATTAAATCCGTAAAAGCGCCGCTTCCACAGATTGAAATTGTGCCGACCGGCGGCGTGACGCTGAAAACCGCCGCCGATTATTTGAAAGCCGGAGCCAGTGCGCTCGGCGTCGGTTCAGACCTTGTGGATTTGAAGGCTTTGCGGGAAGGGAATGCCAGTTTGATTTCGGAACGCGCCCGACAGTTTGTTGAAATCGTTAAAACGGTTCGACAAGCAAGCTGAAGATGACAGATTGATAAACTTTCAATGGCGAAAGTTTTTTCATTGAATCAATTGAAGATTTGCCGATTGACGACTTCTAATTTTGGTCGCTTCATTCAGATTGTGGCGACCCATTATTTTGCCCGAAAGGTTCCAACTCTTCAGACTCCTGAGCTTTTTGTGCCAGCACCAGATGGTCACGCATGGCATTGCGCGCGGCTTCGGGATTGCGCTCGCGAATGGCGCGGTAAATCTGTCTGTGCATTTCCGCAGACTCTTTCAAATCGTGGGCGCGTTTAACGGTTTTAACCCGAACATCGAAAAGCACGGTGGCGACCATATTCATCAGGGCTGTGAGAATGCGATTGCCCGAAGCCGCAGCTACCGTTTGATGAAACCGCATATCGTGCAACAGGTATTCTTCAGGCGCATCAATCGAAGCATACATGCCAGCCAACTCTTCAGCCATCGAAGCCATTTGATCGCCGGTGGCGCGTTCGGCGGCAAAACCTGCAATTGCCATTTCCAGCGCCCGACGCGCTTCAAACATTTCTCCGGCGGTAAACCCGTGAAGCGCAGCCATCAATCGCAGCGGGCTGCTGTCGAGTTCCGGGGCACCATTTGCGGCAGCCACAAACGTACCGGCTCCCTGCTTGGCTTGCAAAACTCCAACCGCTGCCAGTGAACGAATCGCGGCGCGCAGGGTTGGTCGACTGACCCCAAATAATTTCGCAAGGTCACGTTCCGGAGGTAGTCGATCACCGGGTTTTAATTCGCCGCGTTGAATCTTTTCACGCAGTTGCAGAATCACTTCTTCCAGCATGGTTCCGGTGCGGTCTGCATCAATGGTTTTGAATTTCTTTTTGCTTGAATCGGTCATACCATTTTTTTACCGTTCGGGACTCTCGCCCGCCAATTTTAAATAATGAAATTTCAATAGTTACTCAATAAGTGGAGCGCTTTTGTTAAGCCTCCCCATCTTAACGAATTTAAAAGGTGATGTCGAATAATATTTTTATTGCGAATTGGTTTTACCAATACCGGCAATAAATCGCTGATCGTTTGCCGGTTAAAATCGCATTGCATAAATTAAAGTACCGGTGGTGACTGCAAAGTCGGGGTGGTGACCGCTCAGAAAAAAGCCAGACGTAATCCTGCCGGGGTTCTGGCGATATGGCGACGAATCATTAATGATTTTAATTTATTAGGCAATTTTACTATGAGTTTTGAAAACCCCATGAGAAAACTCCAGCCTTGAAAATGGGTGAGCCTCGCAATATGCCAGAGGATTTAAGCAGCTTCCAGATAGAGAAAGGGCAAGCCGGGGTTGTCAGCGCCGCATTTCAGTTACCAATAAGCGGTTTTCTTGAATTGGTTTTACCCTTGTAAAATAAAAAATTAATTGGTCATAAAATAGCTTGACTAAAAATTTCTATTGGTAGAAAATAATCGCCGTCTTAGACAAAGTATCAGTTTAGTTTAAGCTCTTAAACGTTCCGACAAAAAAAATCAGGTTGTGTAAATTGATAGAAGCCCGATTGGGCAACTTATCAATCAGGAATCCCGACCCCTACAAACAGGGAATTCCAGAAATAAAATTCATCCGCTCACGCGCCTAATGTTTCAAGGCGGTTTGGCGTCGATTGCCAGCACATCTTGAACCGATGGCAAAACTGGATTGAGTTACAACCTCCCTGGCGAACCAATTTGTAACTCTCTTATACCCACAGGAGAAGACTTATGAAGACAAGAAAGATCAAGGCAGTAGCGGTTGTAGCCTTAGTGCTTTCCCTGCTGACGGCGTTGATTCCGTCAACGACCTGGGCAGTTCAGGAAGCGCGAGGCACAATCACCGGTAAGGTAATTGATTCGCAAAAAGCGATTATTGCAGAGGCAACCGTCACTATCAGCAACACGGCGATGGGGACGACGGTTACAGTAAAGACCAATGATGAAGGTATTTTCAGAGCCCTCTACTTGATTCCCGGAACTTATCAGGTGGTGGTTGAATCACCGGGCTTCAAAAAATATATTCGTGATGGCGTCATCCTGCGGGTAAATGACACGCTTTCTCTTGACGTTCAACTGGAAGTCGGCGCGATTGACCAATCGGTAACTGTGGTGGCAGAAGCGCCGCCGCTGGAAACCACCACTGCCTCGCAAGGCACGGTAGTGGATTCGCGTCGCGTCGCTGAACTTCCCATCGCTCATGGCGACCCTTATAAATTAATCGGGTTGACGCCCGGGGTGACTTATTCAGGTTCGCAAAGACTTGATAGACCTTTCGAGCCGACCCACATTGTCGGTTATGCGATTGATGGCACCCGGCGCAATCGCAGCGATTTGACCATTGACGGCACCCCCAGTACCGCCACCGCCAATGCCGGTGAAGTCATCGCTTCCTATGTTCCGCCACAGGATTTGGTCGCCGAGTTCAAGGTGCAAACCGCAACCTTTGATGCGGCGCTCGGCAATACCGAAGGCGGCGTCACCAACCTGACCATCAAATCGGGAACCAATGATTTTCATGGCACATTGAATTATTCAAAGATGTGGCCGGGACTGGTCGCCAATGACTTTTATGGCAATGCCAATAAAATCCCCCGCCCAAGCTTTTATTACAACCGTTTCGGCGGCACCGTTGGCGGTCCCATCTGGATTCCCAAGGTTTATCAAGGCAGAAACAAAACCTTCTTTATGTACGGCTATGAAGCGATTCGCGAAGCCCGCCCGCGCAACAACGGCACCCCGACGGTTCCCACCGAAGCCATGAAACGCGGCGATTTTTCGGAATTGCTGAAAATCAGTTCTTCATATCAAATCTACAATCCGTTCACCCGTCGGCGACTGGCGAATGGTCGCATTCAATCCGACCCGTTTCCGAATAACATCATTCCGCAAAACCTGATTAACCCTGTCGCCAGAGCCATCGTCGATAACTTCTTCCCAAAACCGCGAACCGTTGGCAATGCCGATGGCACACAGAACTATCTCAGACCGGAAATGGTCGAGCGGGCAATCTATGCGTCGCATACGATTCGCTTAGACCATAACTTCAGTGACACGCACAGGGTATTCGGTCGCGCCAGTTGGTATGACCGCAACAGCGATTACAATAATTATTTTGACAACATCATCACCGGGCAGGAATTCAAATTCATCTCCCGACAACTCACTTTTGACGATGTGGTGACCATCAACTCCACAACCGTTTTGAATTTCCGCTATGGCTACAACCGTTTCATCCGCGTCGATCAGGGCAATTCCGGCAGTCTCGGTTTGGATTTGACCACGCTCGGATTTCCGGCAGCTTACAATAGTTTAATTTCTCCTGACATTCGCCGTTTCCCGCGCCTCGACATCACCGGCTATCAGGGCACAGGCGTCGGCGGCGAATTCCGACCGAATGATACGCATTCATTCGGCGCGACCTTGAATAAAGTGTTCAATAGCCATGCCGTGAAATGGGGCGTTGAATTTCGTTCCTATCGCGAAAACGATTTCTTCTATGCCAACAACCAGACCGGGCAATTCAATTTCGATGGCGCCTGGACAAAAGGGCCGTTGGATAATTCGCCGACCTCGCCCGGCGCTATCGGTCAATCCTTCGCGCAATTCCTGCTGGGGCTTCCGAGCACCTCAAGTTTCCTTGCCAATCCTGCAAGCTACGCCGAGCAATCAACCACCCTCGGTCTGTTTGTCCATGATGATTGGAAGGTCAATAACCGGCTGACCTTGAACCTCGGTTTGCGATATGAAGTCGAAGGCGCGTTGACGGAACGTTTCAATCGTTCGGTGAAAGGCTTCAATTATGATTTCACCCAACCTTTTGCAGTCGCCGCGAGAACCGCTTTCAACAACGCGCAATCCAATCCGGCGAATGCCACACCCGAAGTAACGGATTTTCAGGTGCGCGGCGGGTTGGTTTTCGCCAATCCCGGAGACCGTTCGCTCTACAACACGCCCAAAAAGAATTTCATGCCGCGCATCGGTCTGGCATTCAAATTAAATGATAAGACGGTGATTCGCAGCGGCTATGGAATTTTCTTCGGCTTCCTCGGTCAACGTCGAGGCGATGTGATACAGGCGGGATTCAGTCAGAATACCCCGCTCAATGTCACGCTTGATAACGGATTGACATTTATCGAGACGTTATCAAATCCCTTCCAGTCGGGCATCATCAAACCGGTTGGTTCGCTAAACGGTGAGCAGACCTTCCTCGGTCAAGCGATTTCCTTCTTCAATCCCAACCCGAAAACGCCCTATATGCAAAGATGGGAACTCACCATTCAACGTGAATTTGCCGGGATGGTCGCCGAAGCTGCCTATGTCGGCAATCGCGGAACGCATATCGAAACCTCGGTCAATATCAATGCCACCCCCAATCAATACCTGAGCACCAGCCCGACCAGAGACCAGGCGAAAATTGATTACCTGTCGAAACTGGTTCCCAATCCCTTTGTCGGATTGATGCCGGCAACTGCCAGCGCCACCTTCCGCTCATCAACCATTGCCCGCGAAAGGTTGCTGCGCCCCTTCCCGCAATTCGATACCGTGACGACCACGGATAACAATGGCTATTCCTGGTATCACTCATTGCAACTCAGGCTGGAAAAGCGATTCTCGAATGGCTACACCCTTGGTTCAAGCTACACCTACTCGAAATTCATGGAAGCGGTTGACCGCTTAACCGCCGGCGACCTGAAACCTGCGGAAACCATTGCCGCAGACGACCGACCCCATCGTTTAACGGTGAGCGGCATTTATGAATTTCCCTTCGGTGAAGGTCGGCGTCTGTTTGCCGATACCAACCCGGTGGTTTCGCGAATCATCGGCGGTTGGCAAATCAACGGTATCTACACCTATCAAAGCGGTCCGCCCATCGGCAACTGGGGCAATGTGATTTATAACGGCAACCTCGGTGATATTACCCTGCCGCGTTCCGAACAGACCGTGAAAAAATGGATCAACACCAATGGATTTGAGAAGGAATCAGCGAAACAACTGGCGAGCAATGTCCGCACCTTCCCGCTCAGGCTCGGTTATATTCGCGCCGATTACATTAACAACTTCGATTTCGGGTTGTTTAAAAATACGCGAATTACCGAAGGCACCAGCTTGCAGTTCAGAGCCGAATTCTTAAATGCCTTCAATACGCCGTTGTTGTTTACTTCACAAATCAACCTGAATCCAACGCAAACGGCATTTGGCAGCGTTACCGCGACGGCTCAGGAAAACTATGCGCGCCGTGTTCAATTTTCCTTGAAACTGCTGTTCTAGGAAAATCGACCGGGCAACTCAAGCGGGATTGAAGTCCGACTTCAATCCCGCCATTAATTTCCTTCCAACTTCAACAGGCGAAACGTTTCCGAATTATGTTACCGAGGCGACAATTTCTGCAGTTCTCTCCGAGCCGCCCACAACCATCTGAAAAACTCTGGCTCCATATCAGTCGCCACATCATGGCTTGTCAATTTGAAATCACCCTATCGAACAGTGAACCGGCGGGCGTGAGCCTTGCGCAACAGGCGCTCGATAAAGCTGATCACCTGGAGCAACAATTAACCATTTTTCGCGACACCAGCGAAGTGAGTTTGGTGAATCGTTATGCGGCTTCCGAACCGGTGCAAATTTCATCCTCACTCTTTCGACTGTTGCAACTATGTTTAAATTTGTATCAGGAAACTCAAGGCGCTTTTGACATTACTTCCAGCCCCTTGAGTCATTGCTGGGGATTCATTAAAAGAGCCGGGCGTATTCCTCTACCCGAAGAACTTGAGGAAGCGAAATTACGAGTCGGAAGCGATAAATTGGCACTCGATAGCCGGTCGCGAACGATTGCTTTTATACATTCCGGGGTCTGCTTAAATCTCGGCAGCATCGGCAAAGGTTACGCGCTCGATTGCATGAAAGAATTTATGCAAGCGAAAGTGCGAGCTGCATTACTCAACGCCGGCGCGAGCAGTTTTTATGCAATCGGGGATGGCGCGGGGTTGGGCGGCTGGGAAATCGGCATTCGTCATCCGAAATTTTTGGAAAGACGGATGGCGTGGTTGCGACTTAATGATGTTGCAATGGCAACCAGCGGCAGCGAAGAACAATTTTTTGAACATGAAGGCAAACGCTTTGGTCACATCATCGATCCGCGCTCGGGTCTGCCTGCCGAAAGCGTTGCCAGTGTTACCGTGGTCGCGAAATCGGCGGCAATCGCTGATGCGTTGGCGACCGCGTTTTATGTCGGCGGCAGAACCCTTGCCGAAACTTACTGCGAATTACACGATGATATTTTAGTGGTTTTACTGGAAAGCGAGGCTGACTTGCCCATCATCCTGGGCAATCGGCAACTTGCAGAAGTGGAGATTCTCCATGCGTAGTGTGAATACCTTTTCATCCGGTCAACAAATCGTTCTGGTGGTTTTGCGAAGCTTGATTGGCTGGCATTTTTTTTACGAAGGCTATTATAAATTGAGCGTACCGGGTTGGAGCCGCGAAGGCGTCTTACTTGCGCCGTGGACATCTGCCGGTTATCTCAAATCGGCAACGGGCCCGCTTGCCTGGATATTTCAAAAAATGATTGATGCAGGTTGGACAACCTGGATTGATAACACCGTCAAAATCAGTTTGCTGGTCATTGGCATTTCACTACTGCTCGGACTGTTTATCCGCATCGGGTTATGGGGCGCGTTGGTACTTTTAGCGATGTTCTATTTTTTAATGGTTCCGCTTGCGGGAACGCCACAACCGGGAGCCGAAGGCGTTTACTTACTGGTCAACAAAACCTTGATTGAAGGCGCAGCGGTTGTGGTTTTACTGTTTTTCAAAACCGAAACCATCGCCGGACTCGATTTGTTGCTGGCGAGAAAGAAAAAATCAATGGAGGTGTCAACCAATGAAATCTCCTTATCCGATTCGCAACCGGAAGTCACTTTGCAAAAATCCGCAACGGTTGAATCCGTTGAGCGAGCGCGTGAATTGAATATATAGAAAGAAGGTGTGCGATGAATTTAACCGAAGAGATGAAAGACCGTGGGCGGCGAAATTTTTTGAAAGCCATAGCCGGTGCGCCTGCGTTAGTGGCGGTCGGCGCGGCGGCGCTCACCCAGGGACCTATCAAAGGTGGCGCGGTTAAAACGGCGCTCATCGGCACAGGCGATATGGGAAGCGGTCATTTGCGCCAAATGAAAAAAGATTACATCGAATTGAAAGCCCTCTGTGACATCAATCCCAAACGGCGGGCGGCGGCTTCCGAATCTCTGGTGAAAAACGGTTGGGCAAAGCCCGCCGAATATGATGACTGGAAAGAGATGCTTGAAAAAGAAGACCTCGAAGCCGTCATCATCGCGACGCCTTTATGGACGCACGCAGATATTAGCGTCGGCTGTCTCAATGCCGGAAAGCATGTGCTTTGCGAAAAGATGATGGCGAAATCCGAAGCCGATTGTTTGCGCATGATGGATGCGGCGCGGCGCAACAACCGCATTCTGGAAATCGGTTATCAACGCTATTACAATCCGACCTATCAGGCAACTTATAACAATATTATTAAACAAGGCGTGCTCGGTGATATTTATCATGTGCGGCTCGCCTGGCATCGCAATGCGCCGTGGCGAAAACAGCAAGATGCGCCTTCGCCGGATTTCGATCCGAGTCGCTGGGGATACCCGGACTGGGAGCACCTCTTAAACTGGCGAATGTACAAACAATATTCCGAAGGCTTGATGGCGGAACTCGGCAGCCATCAGCTTACCGCCGCAAGCTGGTTTTTGGATGCCGCGCCCACTGCGGTTTACACGCACGGAGAAATTGCCCGTTACAAAGACGGGCGCGAAGTCTATGACCACATCTTTTCAACCTTTGAATATCCCGGCGGACGCGCGGCAACTTTTTCTTCGATTCAATCAAATGCTTTTGAAGAAGCTTATGAAATGTATATGGGCACCAAAGGCACCTTGATTTTAAAGACCGAAACCGAAGCATTCTTGTTTACCGAAGGCGATGCGCAAATCACCAAAGTGGAAGCAACCAGGCAGGGAAACGGCCCGGTTGCTGATGCTTCGGCGAGTCGTCCGCCGGATGCCGCCGGTCGCACGGTGACGGCGCAACCTGCGACGCAGACCAACGATAAAGGCAATGCTTATCAAAACGAGACATCGGAATTCGCGGCTTCGATACGCACCGGAAAGCCTGTGCGGTGCGGTCCCGAAAAAGCGATGCGCTCGGCAATCGCCTGTTTAACCGCAAATCGCTCGGCGGAACAGAAAGCGCGTTTGGAGATTAATCTGAATGCTTAATCGAGGATTGAGTCGGAAAGAGAAATTTTTATCTACCAATAAAATCTATCATTGAGAAAGCGGTCTTTGACCGCGACTTTGAGGAGAAACTTTGAGTTGAGGGAGTGGTCTTTGACCGCGACCGACAATCATTCATAAAAGAGGAATCACCATGACTAATCCGAAAGAGCTATCCCGTCGTGAATTTGTAAAAACCGCAGGCAGCGCCGCTGCTGCCGCGTCTTTACTCACCTTTAACGGTTCACTTGCGAATGCTGAATCGACGCGGCGACGTTATGCGATTGTTGGCACCGGCGACCGCGCCACCACAATGTGGGGAAAACCGCTCGCTACTCGTTACAGTGATGTTCTGGATTTTGTCGGTCTTTGTGACATCAATCCGAAACGTGTTCAAGCCGCTAAAGAATTAATGGGAGTCGGTTGCCCGACCTTTACCAACTTCGATGAGATGATGGATAAAGTCAAACCTGACCTGTTGATGGTCACCACGGTTGATGCTTTTCACAGTCAGTACATCGTCAAAGCTTTAGAGCGCGGCATCGAAGTGATGACCGAAAAGCCTATGGTTATTGATGAAAAACAATGTCAGGCAGTTTTGGATGCCGAAAAACGCAGCAACAAAAAAGTCATCGTCACTTTCAATTATCGTTATGCGCCGAAGCATCAAAAAATCAAAGAGATTCTTTTATCGGGTGAAATCGGCAACGTCCGTTCGATTGATTTCAGTTGGTATCTGGATGTCTATCACGGCGCGGATTATTTCCGTCGCTGGCATCGCTTGCGAAATCGCAGCGGCAGCCTTTGGGTTCACAAAGCGACACATCATTTCGATTTGATTAACTGGTGGCTTGGCGCAGACCCTGTGGAGGTCACCGCCAATGCGAGCCTCAATGTTTATGGCAAAAGCGGCAGCCTGCGTTCAACCCACTGTCGCGCCTGCCCGCATCAATCGCAATGCAAGTTTTATTACGATATGACCAAAAATCCCTTTCGCATGAAAATCTATGCCGGGTGCGAAGATGCCGACGGCTATTATCGCGATGGTTGTGTGTTTCGCGAAGACATAGACATTTATGATTCAATGTCGGCGTTGGTGAAATATTCAAACGGCGCAACCATGACTTATTCGGTCAATGCCTTTATGCCGATTGAAGGTTATCGTCTGGCATTCAACGGCGATAAAGGACGACTGGAAGTGCGCGATTACGAACGCCAGCCGTGGAAGGTCGAAGAAGAAACCGAAATCGATTTGATTAAAAATTTTGGCAAACGTGAACCGGTTCCGTTGCCAAAAATCGAAGGCGGGCACGGTGGCGGCGATGACCGTTTGCGCGATTTGATTTTCCGCAAAGCGAAAATGCCGGATTATATGCAACTGCCGGATTCGCGCGCCGGAGCGATGAGTTGTTTAACCGGCATTGCGGCGCGCACCAGTGTTGAACAGAAACGCGCAGTCAAAATCGCTGACCTCGCGCGTGTGTGACAGGAGAAGAAAGTGATTAACAAGCCCAATAAAACCGGCACATTTTTGATAACCATCTGGTTGTGCATCACAATGTGCGCGGTTCCTTCACTCGCTTCACAAAAAACTATCTGGATTGAGGTGGCTGCCGGAAAACTTGATCGAGCAGATTCAGTAAGCAGTTTTCAAATGCCGAAAGAGGCAACCGGCAAAGCCTTTGTGTTGCGTGATGAGCAAGGCAAACTAATTCCTGTACAGGTTGATGAATCGGGTCGCGCCATCTTTATTTTGCCGAAACTGAGAGCCAACACCACGAAACGTTTTCGTTTGGTTGCAACCAAAGAGCAGGCAAAATCGCCGGGCGTGCAACTGGTTCGTGAACGCGATAAATTATTCGTAACTTCTGCGGGTCGCAAAATTTTTACTTATCAAGCCGAACCCGGTGATTTGCCGAATGCGACAATCAAGCCGGTGTTTAAGCGCGGCGGTTATATTCATCCGGTGTACACGCCTGCGGGGCGCATCATTACGGACGATTTTCCATCAGACCATTTTCATCATCACGGCATCTGGTTCGCCTGGACGAAGACCGAATTTGAAGGTCGCCATCCTGATTTCTGGAACGTCGGTGACGGCACCGGCAGAATCGATTTCGTCGCGCTTGACCGCATGTGGAGCGGCGCGGTTCACGCAGGCTTCAAGGCGCGCACCAATTATATAGATGTCAGCGCCTCGCAACCGAGAACCGTATTAAATGATGAATGGGTGGTGACGGTATATCGCGTAGGCTTAGGGCAAAAGGCTTATTCAATGTTCGACCTGGTTTCAACCCATGAGTTGATGACGTCGAGTCCGTTGCTGCTGCCGGAATATCGCTATGGCGGATTGGGATTTCGCGGGGCGCGCGAGTGGCTTGCGAAAGATAATTGTGTATTTCTGACTTCCGAAGGCAAAGACCGTTCAAACGGTCACGCGACGCGGGCGCGCTGGTGTCACATCGGCGGCAAAGTCGGCGGCGAACTTGCAGGCATCGCGATTTTCGATAACCCGAATAATTTTCGCGCGCCGCAAGCCATGCGCATCAATCCCGACCAACCGTTTTTCTGTTATTCGCCGTCGCTATCGGGCGATTGGAAAATTTCGCCCGGCGAAAAATATGTCTCGCGCTATCGCTTTGTGGTTTATGACGGTGCGCCGGATAGCGACCAACTCAATCGCCTGTGGGAAGATTATGCGAATCCCCCGCAAGTCACGGTGAGCGTCAAATAATTTATCGAGTTGCGAATTCACGTAACTTTTTTCATCAACCTTGAAGATTCAAATCTATGTCTGAACGTCAACGCATTGCCCAAATTCAAGTCGCCGCCACAGGGTTTCTGGCGCTCTTTGCCATTGTCGGTCTTGCACTCTACGGACTGCCGCTTTACTACGATTTCATGGTCAAGGAATTCGGCTGGACGCGGGCGCAGGTGACATCGGGCAATGCGCTCAGCAAACTGTTAATTGGCCCGTTATTCGGATTCATCGCCGGTTGGGTGGTTGATAAATTTGGTCCCAGACGTTTGATGATGACGGGGATATTGATGGCTGGCGGCGCGCTCATCGGACTTAGTTTGATGACCTCGCTTTGGATGTTTTATCTCTTCTACATTTTCAACGCGCTCGGCTATGTCTGCGGCGGACCCTTACCAAATCAGGTTTTACTATCGCGCTGGTTCGATAAATCGCGTGGCAAAGCGATGGGCTTTGCCTATCTTGGCATCGGCGCAGGCGGGGCGCTTGTTCCCTGGTTGGCTTATCGTTTAACCGATGCGTTCGGCTGGCGAAGCTCTTTGCGCTGGCTTGGCGTATTGATGATTGTGATTGCTTTGCCGATGGCTTTATTTGTTAAAGAATCGCCCGAAGGTCACGAAGAAAAAAAGGCTGCTGCGCCGCTTGCGCCAATCAAGCAAATTTTGCGAAGCCCGGCATTTTATCTGCTCGCGCTCGGCAGTATGTGTTCAATCGGCGCAGTTGGCGGCACCAATCAACACTTGAAACTTTTCCTCAGCCTCGATCAAAGTTATGAGCAAGGTGAAGCGGCAAAAATTATTTCACTGGTTTTAAGCTTCAGTATCATCGGGCGATTATTGATGGGCTGGCTTGCCGATTATCTGCCGAAAAAATTTGTGATGTTGTTGATTTACTCGTTGATTGTGGCGGCGATACCACTCCTCTTTTTTGCTTCGACGCCGGGCGTGATGTATCTGTTTGCGGCGATTTTCGGACTCGGACTTGGCGGCGAATATTTAATCATTCCGTTAATGGCAGCCGAACTTTTCGGCGTCAAAGTTTTAGGTCGCTTGATGGGCATCGTACTCACCGCGGATGGCGTCGCTGAAGCGGTTTCGCCAATGTTCATAGGCTTTTTGCGCGACCGCACTGGCAATTATCGTACAGGTTTTTTGGTCTTGATTGGCATTGCGCTACTTGGCGCACTCGCCATTGCCTTTTTGCCGCGAAAAAAAGTTGAAGAGGTAACGGATGAAAAAGTTGAGAACCTCAATGCTCCTGAAATGAAACTGCGTGTGGAGGAATCGAGATGAGCGAACAACGATTCCTTCATCTCGGCAGCGTCGCGAGTGTCGCGGCATTTAAAAAATATTTAGACGACCATCACATCAATCTTCCTTGCGATGATGAAATTTTTATTGGCGCAGATTCGCCGCTCGCCCGACCGATTGAAATCGGCAATCGGAAAATCGGCAATCGTTTTACCATTCATCCGATGGAAGGGTGGGATGGAACAACGGACGGAAAGCCTACGGAACTGACGATTCACCGTTGGAAAAATTTCGGTAAAAGCGGCGCAAAACTCATCTGGGGCGGGGAAGCGGTCGCGGTTCTGCACGACGGTCGCGCTAATCCCAATCAATTGCTCATCAATGAACAGACGCGCGCGGGACTGGCGAATTTACGCGAGGCGTTGATTGATGAACATAAAAAAGCCACCGGTTCAACCGACGATTTGTTAATCGGTTTACAATTGACCCATTCGGGTCGTTACAGTCGTCCGAATTTTAAAGACCGGGGTGAGCCAAAAATTCTCTATCATCACCCGATTCTCGATAAACGACTGGGACTCGCAAGTGATTATCCAATACTGAGTGATGGCGAGATTCGTCAAATCATCGAAGCTTTTCACAAAGCCGCAAAAATCGCCTATGAACTCGGATTCGATTTCGTTGATGTCAAACATTGTCACGGCTATCTCGGTCATGAATTTTTGAGCGCCCACACGCGAGAGGGCGATTACGGCGGCAGTTTTGAAAATCGCACACGGTTCTTGCGCGAAATTGTCGAAGGCATTCGCGCGATGGCAAGCGATTTAGAAATCGGTGTGCGGCTTTCGGCATTTGACCTCATTGCGTTTCGCCCCAATCCCGAAACCAGTGTGCCGGGGCGTCCGGGTGTAGGCGTTCCCGAACTCACCCAAGGGTTGTTGCCATATCGCTTCGGATTCGGTGTGAATGCGGAAAATCCGGTTGCATATGATTTGACCGAACCGGTGCAATTTTTATCTCTGCTTCGCGATATGAATATTCGCCTCGTCAATCTCACGGCGGGTTCGCCTTATTACAATCCGCATATTCAACGACCGGCGTTGTTTCCACCGTCAGACGGGTATCAACCACCTGAAGACCCTTTGATTGGCGTCGCCAGACAGGTTGACGTGACGCGACTATTGAAACAACAATTCGCTGAGTTATTGATTGTCGGAACCGGTTATACCTATTTGCAGGATTTTCTGCCGAATGTGGCGCAGGCTGCGGTGCGCCAGGGGTGGGTTGATTCGGTCGGACTTGGTCGCATGGTGCTGTCTTACCCCGAACTGCCGCTTGATGTGATTAACGGGCGTTCGCTGGCGCGCAAACGTTTGTGCCGGACGTTCAGCGATTGCACGACCGCGCCGCGTAATGGCTTGCCATCGGGTTGTTATCCGCTTGATGACTTTTACAAAACCACAGAAGCCGCCGTAGAGTTGAAACAACTCAAAAACACCCATCGGAGAAATGCTCAATGAGTGATGCAAAACCTGTTGCCTTCATCACCGGCGCGAGTCGCGGCATCGGGCGCGGCATCGCCATTGAACTGGCAAAACGCGGATACGATGTGGCAGGGAATTCCCGAACCCTTGACCCGACAAAAACTGAGAACGGCATTTTTGAAGTCCAACGAACGGTTGAAGCGCTTGGCGCAAATTTTCTTCCGGTTCAAGGCGATGTTTCTATTCTTGATGACCACGAACCGATGGTCGCGGCAATTCTCGAAAAATTCGGACGCCTCGATTTACTGGTGAATAATGCGGGCGTCGCGCCCGAAATCCGCCGCGATATTTTGGAAACCACCCCTGAAAGTTTCGATAGAGTTTTAGGCATCAATCTGCGCGGCGTGTTTTTTTTAACTCAGCGCGTTGCCCGACAGATGATTGAGCAGGTGAAAGCCTATCCCGACAGCAAAGCCAACATTGTTTTTGTGACTTCTATATCCGCCTATATCTCTTCGACCTCGCGAGCCGAATACTGCATTTCAAAAGCCGGACTGAGTATGACCGCGACGCTGTTTGCTGACCGGTTGGCGGAATATGGCATCAATGTTTATGAAGTGCGACCCGGCATCATCAAAACCGATATGACCAGCGCCGTTGAAGCAAAGTACGACAAATTGATTAGCGAAGGTTTGATACCGCAATGCCGCTGGGGATTTCCCGAAGATGTCGGCAAAGCGGTTGTAGCGTTGGTGAGCGGAGATTTTAGTTACTCAACCGGAACGGTGATGGAAGTGAGCGGCGGCATGAATCTGCGCAGGCTTTAAGAAAAATATGAAGATCAATCGAGAGATAAATGAGAGTGAATTGCTGGAACGTTGTCGGCGGACGTTTGATTTCGGCGTGGGACAACTCAAAAAAATGTTAAACAAATGGCTGGTTGAAAAACCCGCGCCGATTTACACCGAAAACGGTGTGTGGTCGCGACCTGATTTTATCTGGACGGATTGGTGTCCGGGTTTTTATGCGGGAATGATGTGGCTTGCATATGAACGCACAGGCGCTGAAGGGTGGCGCGAGGTTGCCGAAAACTATACGCGGAAACTTGAATCGCGGAAATTTGACCGCGATGTTCACGACCTCGGCTTTATTTTCATGTCAACGGCAAATCGCTGGTACAACCTGCTGCCCGATGGTGATGCGACAAAACTTTGGCTGAAAGATTTGTTGATTACCGCCGGAACCATTCAATCGTTTCGCTGGAAAGACACCGGTGAAGACCACTACATCTATTCGTTCAATGGCCCACAATCGTTGTTCATCGATATTATGATGAACATTCGTTTGCTGTTTCGCGCCCACCAGCTTGGCGGCGAAGCGGCGCTTTATCATAAGGCAGTTACGCACGCGCGAACTACGGAAAAATATTTAGTTCGCAAACGTGGCGACCGTCTGGTTGATGGCGAAGGCAAAGTGATTCACGAAGCGATTTTCAATCCCGCGAGAGGCGAGTTTCGCAATCTCTCAACGCAACAAGGCTATTCGCCGTTTACCTGTTGGGCGCGTGGTCTGGCCTGGGCGATGTATGGCTTTACCGACACCTTTTTGTTTACCCAGGATGCGTTCTTTTTAGAAGTCGCTGAACGATGCGCGGGATTTTACCTGGAAAATACCCCCGACGGCGGGGTGCCTTATTGGGATTACGGTGCGCCGAATATTCCTGATGAACCCTGGGATAGTTCGGCGGCGGCGATTGCGGCGGTGGCTTTCTGGAAATTGAAAGATTTAAAAACCACCAAACAACGACCTGAAACCTATCGACAAACCGCTTTGACGATTCTCTCGACCCTCAATAGCGAAGGGTTCACCGGTGATGAAAGTCGCGAAGGCATTTTAAAACATGGCGTCTATCATAAGCCGATGAACTGGGGCGTTGATGAATCGGTGATGTGGGGCGACTACTTTTTCATGGAAGCCTTGCATGTGGTTTTAAGTGAATCATAGTTTTAGATTGTCGTCCGACGATATGCCTGAGCGGGCGGTACTGATTTTTACTCACCAAGCTTGCCAAAGGTTTATTTGATGACTGACACTCACAGCGTGTTAAACAATCAAAAAAATGAATCGGGAAATGCGGTCTGGGAAGAACGCTGGCACCCGCTGCGCGAAGAATGGGTCATCGTCGCGGCGCATCGCCAGAATCGCCCCTGGAGCGGAGAAACCGTCGCGCACGATGCGCAAACCGTCCCCGAATTTGTCGAGGACTGTTATCTGTGTCCCGGCAATTCGCGTGTGAGCGGCGCGCGTAATCCAAATTATGAAGGCGTCTTTGTTTTCGATAATGATCATCCCTGCGTTGGCATGAATGCGTCTGCTGATTTGGAAACGCCGACAGGGATTTTCAAAAATCGCCCGGCGCAAGGCATCGCCCGCGTTATTTGCTATAGTCCCAAACACAACCTCTCACTTGCAGAACTCGAACTCAACGAAATTGAAAATTTAATTGCTGCCTGGCAAGCGCAGTACCGCGACCTCGGCAGTCGTGATGAGATTAACCATGTTTTAATGTTTGAAAATCGCGGCGAAACCGTAGGCGTTTCCAATCCGCATCCGCACGGGCAAATCTATGCCACCAATTTCGTTTTCAAAACCATCGAAACCGAAGCCCGCGCCGCGCAAAACTATTTCAATGAAACCGGGCGGATTTTATTCGCAGATATTATTGCGTCCGAACAAGCAGACAATCGGCGCATTCTTTTTGAAAACGAAAGAGCCATCGCCTTCATGCCATATTTTGCCCGCTATGCATATGAAGTTTACGTTGCGCCAAAACCATCGCGTCAAAGTATCAACGATTTGTCTGATACGGAAGTCCATGATTTTGCCGAAGCTTTGCAATCGGTGTTGATCAAATTCGATAACCTCTGGCAGATGCCCTTTCCCTATGTCATGCCGCTGCATCAAGCGCCTACGGATGGCGGCGATTATCGCAGTTTTCATTTTCATATTGAATTTCATCCGCCGCTTCGCAAACCCAATCTGTTGAAATATCTCGCGGGACCGGAAATCGGCGGCGGCAATTTTCTTTCGGACACCTCACCCGAAGAGAAAGCCGCAGAACTCGGCGCACAACCGGCGATTCATTACAAAAAAATTCAAGCCGGAGTTGAGCAAAGATGAATCTTCACGAATTGCTGGCAGCGATAAAAACTCTGCATGAAACGATACGCCACACGGTGGTTGCAGCCTGTGAACAAACGGCGCTCGAAAACCTTTCGCAAATCGCCAAGGAAGAAGAAGGCGATACGATTTATGCGGTTGACCGCGTCAGTGAAGCGGTCATCGTTGATTTTGTTGATAGCGAAATCGCCTCGAAGGTTGGCGTCATCTTAATCGCCGAGGGTATCGAACACGGGCGAATCGTTTTGCCGGAAGGCACACCCGAAGAAGCAGCCCAATGGCGAATCATCATTGACCCGATTGATGGCACGCGCGGGTTGATGTACCAGAAACGCAGCGCCTGGATTTTAACCGGAGTCGCGCCTAATAAAGGAGACGCGACCAACCTTTCGGATATTGAACTCGCCGTGCAAACCGAAATCCCGCTCGTCAAACAACACCTTTCGGATGTGCTTGCGGCAATCAGAGGTGAAGGGGTGAGCATCGAGCGATTTAATCGCTTGACCGGCGAGCGCCAGCAGATTCAACTGCACCCTTCAAAAACCCAGACCATCGCGCATGGGTATGCAGCGCTTTCAAGATTTTTTCCGGGGGCGCGCGATGAACTCGCGGCGATTGATGAAGAAGTTGTTTTAGCGGCATTGGGTCCTGTGCAATATGGCAAAGCCCACTGTTTTGAAGACCAGTATGCTTCGACCGGCGGACAACTTTATGAACTGCTGAGCGGGCACGACCGCTTCATTGCTGACCTGCGCCCGTTGATGGAAAAAGTTTTAGCGGGACGTGGGAAAACCCTTGGCATCTGTTGTCACCCTTATGACATTTGCACCGAGTTGATTGCCCGGGAACTTGGCGTCATCATCACCAATGAAAAAGGCGAATCGCTCAATTCAAGGCTCGCGGTTGAACCGGATGTGGCTTGGGTTGGGTATGCGAATGAAAGCATTCGCGGGCAAATCGAACCCCTCTTGCAAGCGGCATTAACAAAGCGAAATTTAATTTAAAAGGAATTCGCGAATGTATCGCATCGTTTACGGGTCAACCAAAAATCTCCAGGATGTCACAGCGTTTCTTGAGTTGTTGAACTCGCTGCATACGCATCAGCTTGAATCGGTCAGAAATCTGTTTTCTAAAGACGACATCCTGGTGACGCGCGCCCCCGGAAGGCTCGATGTGATGGGAGGCATTGCCGATTATTCAGGCTCGCTGGTTTTGCAATTGCCGATTCAGGAAGCCACGCTGGTCGCTTTACAGAAAAATGAATTGCGACAAATCAACATCATCAGCCTGAATGCCGAAGCCAATCATCGTTCCAGTTATTTCAAAATGTCGCTTGATGATTTTGCAGATGATGGACAGCCCATCAGCTACGCCAAAGCCCGCGATTATTTTAAACGGGACATTTCACAACACTGGGCGGCTTATGCCGCCGGTGCATTTTTGGTCTTGATGCGTGAACGCGATATTCGATTCACCCAGGGCGCAAACATTTTAATCGAATCGCGGGTTCCCGAAGGTAAAGGCGTCAGTTCATCTGCGGCAATCGAAGTCGCGGTTTTTAAAGCCATCATTTCAGCATTCGATATTGCGGTTTCGGCGCGCGACCTCGCCCTGCTTTGTCAAAAAGTCGAAAACCAGGTAGTCGGCGCGCCTTGCGGGGTGATGGATCAGATGACCGCCGCTTGTGGTGAGGCTAATCAATTGCTCGCTTTGCGTTGTCAGCCGGCGGAGTTAAACCCTTCGCAAAAAATTCCCGAAGCGATGGCTTTCTGGGGAATGGATTCGGGCATCCGTCATTCGGTTGGCGCAGGCGATTACGGCTCTGTCAGAACAGGCGCATTTATGGGCTATCGCATCATTGCCGAGTTAGCTGGTTTTGAAGTAATGCCGACTGCGATTGCCGGGCAGGTCAACATCAAAGATGAAAAGTGGCGAGGGTATCTCGCGAATATCACGCCTGCGGAATATGAAAATAATTTTGCGACACATTTGCCTGTGGAGATTTCCGGGCAGGAATTTTTATCGCGCTATCAGGGCATCAGCGATTCAGTAACTCAAGTTTACCCCGATAAAATCTATGCGGTGCGCGTGCCGACGGCGCATCCGATTTATGAGAATGCCAGAGTTCAGCGATTTGCCCAGCTTTTAAATCAACCGGTGACGGACGCGACATTGAAAGCAGCGGGTGCGTTGATGTTCGCTTCACACGCCAGTTACTCGGCTTGTGGTTTGGGTTCGGAAGGCACGGATTTGATGGTGGAGTTAGTGAAAACTTTGGGTGAATCGCGAGGTCTTTATGGCGCGAAAATCACCGGTGGCGGCAGCGGCGGAACCGTCGCGATTGTCGGACGGCAAAATGCTTTGGCTATGGTTGAACAAATCGCCGATGAATATGCAAAACAAACCGGACATCGCCCGTTGATTTTTTCCGGTTCGTCAATGGGGACGGAAGCCTTCAATTATTTAAAGTTGAGCGATGCTCCATAGTTTAATAAATGCGCAGTCAGCAACACCTGCGAGACCCGCTTCACCTACTTCGCCAACGGCTATTTGCCACTTTGCCGGTGCTTAAAAGTGTTCGTTTATGAACGAGCAAATTCTCAATTTTGCGAAAAGGGTTTTTGTCGCGCTTTGGTAATCCCAACTAAGTCCATAAATTTCAGCAATTAAAAATTCAAGCGTTCTGGCACACGGATTTCCTATGGTTGACCGGAGGAAAAATGGACGTACCACGTAAAAATGCTTCGCGCAAGAAACTGATTAAACGCATTATTTACTTCGTTGTCGCCGCTGCCGTTATCGGTGGCATCACCTTCGGCGTATCGAGACTCAAACCGGCAGCGCCGACGGTCGATGCCGCGACCATGTTGATGGACACCGTGAAACGCGGTCAGATGGTTCGTCAGGTTCGCGGTATCGGAACTCTGATTCCCGAAGAGATTCGCTGGATTCCGGCGCTTTCCGACGGTCGCATCGAACAATTGAATGTGAAACCGGGCGCGGAAGTCACCCCTGACACCATCCTCGTGGTCTTGAGCAATCCTGATCTCGAACAATCGGCGCTCGAAGCCGGAACTCAACTCAAATCTGCCGAAGCCGATTTCGCAAGCCTTAAAGTTCGCCTCGAACGTCAGGTGCTTGATCAGAAAGCTCAGGCTGCCACCGTGCAATCCGATTTCAGTCAGGCGAAGATGCAGGCAGAGGTAAATGAATCGCTTTATAAACAGGGTTTGCTTTCGGAAATCATCTGGCGCACGTCGAAAGTGCGCGCCGAAGAACTGGCGACGCGAAATGAAATCGAAGAAAAGCGATTGGCGATTTTTAATGATGAAGTCAAAACCCAACTTGCTGCACAGGAATCGCAACTTGAACAAAGACGCGCGCTTTATAAATTAAGACAAGATCAAGTTGGCCAACTCCGCGTTCGCGCCGGCATACGCGGTGTCGTTCAAGTTGTTCAAGTACAGGTCGGGCAACAGGTCACCGCCGGAACCAATCTGGCGCGGGTTGCCGACCCTTCGCTGCTCAAGGCAGAATTGAAAATTGCCGAAACCCAGGTTAAAGACATTGCGCTCGAACAACTCGCCACCATTGATACGCGCAACGGCGTGATTCAAGGCAAAGTTTCCCGCATTGACCCTGCCGCACAGAACGGAACCATTACGGTTGATGTCAGGCTTGAAGGGGAATTGCCCAAAGGCGCGCGCCCGGATATCAGTGTTGAAGGGACAATTGAACTTGAACGACTCGAAAATATTTTATATGTCGGTCGTCCGGTTTACGGGCAGGAACGCAGCACCGTCGGCATTTTTAAACTCGACCCCGATGGCAAAAATGCGTCACGTGTTCAAGTGCGCCTCGGTCGCAGTTCCGTCAATACCATAGAAATCATTGATGGTTTGAAAGAAGGTGACCGCATCATTTTGTCAGACACCGCAAGTTATGACAGCGTAGATCGAATTCGATTGAATTAAAAGGAGAGAATATGAGTGATTATCCACTGATTCATATGTCAGGTGTGAAGAAAATTTTTTATACGGATGAAGTCGAAACCCATGCCCTTGCAGGCATTCATCTGGATATTAACAAAGGCGAATACATTTCCATCGCCGGACCGTCGGGTTGTGGCAAATCCACTTTGCTTTCGATTCTCGGCTTACTTGATTCACCGACCGATGGCGAATACTGGTTGAATAACCATGATGTTTCGGATTTACCGATGGCGGAACGCGCCCGCATTCGCAATCGCGAAATCGGTTTCATCTTTCAAAGTTTCAACCTGATTGGCGATTTGACGGTGTATGAAAATGTCGAATTGCCGCTCACCTATCGCGGTATGAAAGCTTCCGAGCGCAAAGAGCGCGTTCATGCGGCATTGGAGCGCGTCGGCATGGCGCATCGCGCCAAACATTTGCCGAGCCAGCTATCGGGCGGTCAACAGCAACGAGTTGCGGTGGCGCGCGCGGTTGGCGGCGACCCGTTGATTCTGCTTGCTGATGAGCCTACCGGAAACCTTGATTCAACCAATGGCGAAGCGGTGATGGATTTAATGCGTGAACTGCATGCCGCTGGCGCAACCATTTGTATGGTGACCCACGATCCGCGTTATGCGCGTTATGCCGATAGAAGCATCAATCTGTTCGACGGTCTGGTTGTCGAAGAATCGTCCATTTCAAAAGCGGCGAGCGAAACATAGGCGCGCTCATCGTCGCCCAGGTCTTTGATGAACAAGCAAGTCGTTTTCCTGCTTGAATGTTTGTCATCCTCGCAAACCCCAGCCATTCAAAATCCGATTTTTTTTCCTGACCTTGGAGTGTCTCCTTATGGATACCTGGTTGAAAGATGTTCGTTACAGCTTGCGGATGCTGATGAAAAAACCGGGCTTTACCCTGGTTGCCGTGCTCACTCTGGGGCTTGGCATCGGCGCGAACACGGCGATTTTCAGCGTCGTCAACGGCGTGCTGCTGCGTTCACTCAATTATCGTGAACCGGAACGCATCGTCACCCTCTTGCAATCTGGACGCGGACCAGTGGCACCGGCAAACTTTCTGGACTTGCGCGCCAACAGCCAAAGCTTCGCGCAGATGGCAGCCGCAGAAGCCTGGGGCGGCACCCTGGCAAACAATGATCGGACTGAAGTGGTAGCCGGATTGCGCATGGGCGAGGGCTTGTTCGATCTATTGGGCATCCCACCGCTGTTGGGACGCGCCTTGCAAGTCGAAGATTACCAACCGGGCAAGGATCACGTCCTGGTGCTCAGCCATAAGCTCTGGCAACGTGCCTTTGGTGGTGACCCGAAGATTGTCGGGCGGCAACTGACCTTGAATAACGAAAGCTACACCGTAGTAGGCGTGATGCCGGCGGAGTTTCAATTTCCGCCATTTTGGTCTACGCGGGCAGAGATGTGGGTGCCGCTGGATTTGCGCGCGCGCGCCACCAACCGGGGCGGCAGTTCCTTGCGCATCTTTGCGCGGCTGAAACCTGAGGTCAGTCTGGAACAAGCCAAGGTGGAAGTCGAAGCCCTGAGCCAACAACTCGCTACCGCTTATCCTGCCGACAACACCGGTTTGGAACTGCGCGTAGATCAGTTGAATGAAAAAGTCGTGGGCAATGTGCGCCCGGCATTGCTGATGTTGTCGGTGACGGTTGGATTCGTGTTGCTGATTGCCTGCGCCAACGTTGCCTGTTTGTTGCTGGCGCGCGCCGCCGCCCGGCAAAAAGAAGCGGCATTGCGCGTGGCTTTGGGCGCGAGCCGCTGGCGCATCGTGCGGCAGTTGTTGACCGAAAGTTTGCTGCTGTCATTATGCGGCGCGGCGGTCGGCATTTTGCTTGCCGTGTGGGGCGTAGATTGGTTGGGCGCGTTGCTGGCGGGCAACAGCACCAGTTTCAGCGTCAAATTGCCGCGCTTGAATGAAATCAAACTCGATGCGGCGGCGCTCGCCTTCACCTTCACGATGTCGCTGATGACCAGTGTGCTGTTTGGCTTGGCACCGGCGCTGGCTGCGTCAAAACCGGATTTGAATCAGGTGTTGAAAGAAGGCGGACGTGGCATAACGGGTGGACGGCACCGGTTGCGCAAAACGCTGGTGGTCGCGGAACTCGCGCTGGCGTTGGTATTGCTGATTGGCGCAGGGTTGCTGATGAACAGTTTTGCGAAGTTGCAAGCGGTTGATCCCGGCTTCAACACGCGCAACCTGCTGACCATGTCGGTTTCACTGAATGGCGCGGCGCAATACGTCGGGCCCGCGCGCGAAGCGTTTTACCAACAATTGACGGACAAGCTTGCCGCTCTGCCCGGCATTCAATCGGTCAGCGCGATTAATCACCTGCCGCTGGCGGGTGATCTGTGGGGACAGTCGCTGGTCATCGAAGGTCGCCCGTTGCCCGCGCCGGGTCAGGAAATCCCCGCCGCTTTCCGCGTCAGCCGCCCCGGCTATTTGCAAACGATGGGGATTGAGTTGCGTGGCGGACGCGATTTCAACGAACGCGACACCGCCGATGCGCCCGGCGTCGTCATCATCAACGAAACCCTGGCGCGGCGACATTGGCAAAATGAAGACCCGCTAGGCAAACGCCTGACGCTGGATGATCCGCGCAGCAATGCGCCCGCGCCGCGCTGGTTGACCATCGTCGGCGTGATCAAAGATGTCAAACAAGATAGTTGGATGAGCGCGCCCGAAAACGAATTTTACTTGCCGTTCCAACAGAGCCGGAACTTTTACGCGGGCACTGCCGGGCACCTCACCTCGATGACGCTGGTGATGCGCACCACTGTTGCGCCGCAAACGCTGGTGGCGAGCGTCAAAGAAACGGTCAACGCGCTTGACCACACCTTGCCGGTCTCGAATGTCATCAGTCTGGAGCAAGTGGTTGCCGATACGCTTTGGCAACCGCGTTTCAACTTACAACTGATCGGGCTATTCGCTGCCATAGCGTTGTTGCTTGCCGCCGTTGGGCTTTACGGGGTGATGTCTTATACGGTCGCCCAGCGCACTCACGAAGTCGGTTTGCGCATGGCGCTGGGCGCTGGACGCCGTGATGTCATCAAGCTGATGGTGAGCCAGGGCATGAAACTGGCGCTTGCCGGAATCGGCTTGGGCTTGCTCACGGCGTTCGGGCTGACACGTTTGATGGCGAGACTGTTGTTTGAAATCAGCGCCACCGATCCGCTTACGTTTGGCGGACTCGCGCTGTTGTTAGCACTGGTGGCGTTGTTGGCATGCTGGATTCCGGCGCGGCGGGCGACGAAGGTTGATCCGCTGGTCGCGCTGCGGTGCGAGTGATTCAAATCCGAAAAGGAGAAAACCATGCAAACCCTCTGGCAAGACTTGCGGTACGGCGCGCGAATGTTACTCAAGCAAAAAGGGGTCACAACGATTGCAGTATTGTCGCTGGCTTTGGGTATCGGAGCGAATACCGCGCTCTTTAGCATCGTAGATGCGATGCTCTTGAAAATGTTGCCGGTTAAAGAGCCGCAGCGGTTGGTGCTGTTTCAAGCGCAATGGAACAAAAATTTCAGCTATGGCAGCTACAGCGGCAGCACCCGTGAAGACCCCGCAACCGGTTTAACCATTGGCACGTCGTTTCCCTATCTAAGCCTTCAACGCCTGCGCGAACAACAAAATGAGCAAAGCGCATTGTCTGACATTTTTGGCTTTGGCAATATCAGTGTAAATGCACTGGCTGACGGACAAGCCGATGTTGCCTCCGGTCAGGTTGTCACGGGTAACTATCACGAAGGTCTGGGCGTTCAACCGTACCTTGGTCGCCTGCTGACGGATGAAGATGATCAGGCATCAGCTACACCGGTTGCGGTATTGAGTTATCGCTATTGGCAAAAACGTTTCGGCGACAACCCAGCGGTTATCGGCAAACAGATCAATCTCAACAATCGGGCATTTACGATCATTGGGGTGACGCCGCCGGGCTTTGATGGCGCGGGACAAGTTGGTTCAACCCAGGATGTAACGATTGCGCTTGCTCAGGAGCCACAGCTCAATATTGACCCGAAACGGTCGCGGCTCTACGGGGCAGGGCAATGGTGGTTGCGTATGATGGGGCGTTTGAAACCAGAGGCAACCCAGGAGCAGGCACAGGCTCAACTCGAAGGCGTGTTTCAGCAATCGGTCGTCGAACATCGCACAGCACGTAATAGCCAATCGCTTGCTCAGGGGGGCAATGCCATCAGTCCCTTAGACCCGACGGATTATCCGCGACTTTCACTGATTTCCGGCAGTCAGGGCGAAATGCATTCGCGCCAGTTTTACGCGCCATCACTCTACTTGCTACTCGGTGTTGTGGGAATGGTGTTGTTGATTGCCTGCGCCAACGTCGCCAATTTGCTGTTGTCGCGCGCCGCATCTCGACAAAAAGAGATTGGTGTGCGGCTGGCTTTAGGGGCAAGTCGCTGGCGTTTGATGCGCCAATTGCTGACCGAAAGCGTATTGCTTGCCGCTATCGGCGGCGCGCTGGGTCTGGTGTTTGCAATGTGGGTCAAAGACGGCTTGCTGGCAGTCGGCGATTGGGGACCGAAAGCGTTGGAGCCAAAACTGGATTGGCGGGTGCTCGCCTTTACGATGGCGTTGTCATTATTTACCGGAATCATTTTTGGATTGGCTCCGGCGTGGCGCGCTACTAAAGTGGATTTGACCCCGACGCTGAAAGACAGCGGGCGCAGTTCGAGCGCTTCGACGCGGTCGTTACTCAGTCGCGGATTGGTCATCGCGCAGGTGGCGCTGTCTTTGTTGTTATTGGTTGGCGCGGGATTGTTTGTGCGGACGCTGTTAAATTTGCAGCGCGTTGACCCAGGATTTAATACACAAAATTTACTCGTCTTTAGTGTGTCACCGGGATTGATTGGTTATAAAGACGAACGGCTCATTCAGCTTTATGACCGCCTGACCGAACGCCTCGAAGCCTTGCCCGGCAATCCGAAAGTAACCTTTGCCAACGTTCCCTTGCTGGCGCAAAGCACCAATTCAAACAGCTTCCATTTACGCGAGTCGTTGAACACTGCGCCGGACGCTGATGGGCGCATCAAACCCACAGGCAACACCAATACGTTGTATGGGCGCGATAATCTTTTAGAGACGCTGGAGATTCCCCTGCTTGCAGGTCGGGCATTCAATAAACAGGATGACGAACGCGCTCCCAAAGTCGTCGTCGTCAATCAAACCTTCGCCAATAAATTTTTTCCTGACGAATCGCCAATTGGCAAACGCTTCACCTTCGATGTGAAAAAGCCGGATGAAATGGAAATCGTTGGTCTGGTCAAAGATGCCAAATACGCCAGACAACGCGAAGAAACCAGACCAACTGTTTACCTGCCTTGGCGACAGACTCCGGTTACCATGTCAAGCGCAAATTTTTATGTGCGCACCACAGGCGACCCGAACGCCCTGATTGCAGGGGTGCGCCAAGCCATGCGCGAAGTAGATGAAAACCTGCCGCTCACCAATATCAAAACGCAAGCCGAACGCGCCAGCGAAACTCTGCAAATGGAACGGCTCTTTGCCAGACTGGTCACCCTGTTTGGATTGCTTGCCCAGCAACTCGCATCCATCGGTTTGTTCGGGGTGCTGGCTTATGCGGTGTCGCAGCGCACCCACGAAATCGGCATCCGCATGGCGCTTGGCGCTTCGCAAACCGATGTGCTGAAGATGATTGTCAGGCAGGGCATGGGGCTGGCAATAACCGGCGTTGCACTGGGTTTAGGAGGCGCATATGTGTTGACCAAATATCTGGAAAGCTGGCTCTCACAGGTGCTTTATGGCATCAAGCCTTCTGACCCGATGACCTATGGCGTAATTGCCGTTTTGTTGACTATCGTCGCCTTGATTGCTTGTTACATTCCGGCGCGTCGGGCGACCAAAGTCGACCCGATGATTGCCCTCAGATATGAATGATTTTGTTTTTGGGATGCCAATTCAGATTCTTGAAAATGATTAAAGCGAAAATCTGAAAGACCACGCTTGGTAAATCCTCCTTAAGCGATTGGCATCCCAATTTTTTGAAAGGAAAGTGAAATGGACAGTTTGATTCAAGACTTGCGATACGCGGTCAGAATGTTATTTAAAAATCCCGGTTTTACGGCAATCGCAGTTTTCACGCTTGCCCTGGGAATTGGCGCGAATACGGCGATTTTCAGCATGGTTGATGCGGTACTTTTGAAGAAATTACCGGTCAAAGATACTGAGTCGCTGGTGCTGTTCAACTGGGAAGCAGGCAAAGCGTTTCGCAACAGCGGCAATCGCGGTATATTCGTTGGCGGTTTTGCAGAAGGGCGACGCGGCGGCTCTTCATTCCTTTCAAAATCTTTTGAAACCTTACAAAAAACCATTTCCGAAAATCCCGATAGTCCGGTTACCGACCTTTTCGCTTTTGCAGACTTATCGAGATTAAATCTCGCGATTGATGGTTCAGCGGAAGTTAAACGCGGGCAGGTGGTATCGGGAAATTATTTTTCGGCAATGGGCGTCAACTCCATTCAGGGTCGAGTGATTGGCGAAGCCGATGACGACCCGGCGGCGCAACCGGTTGCGGTTCTCAGTTATCGTTACTGGCAAGACCGCTTTGCCTCAGACCCCGCGGCTATCGGCAAACAGATTTTAATCAATAAAAACAGTTTCACCATCATCGGGGTGACGCCTCCTGAGTTTAATGGTTCTTCACAGGTTGATGACCGTCCGGCGATATTCGTGCCGATTGCCACACAAGCGATTCTTGAAGAGCGCCCGATGGCGGATAGACCGGGCAAACCCGGAGTCTGGTGGTTGCATTTGATGGGGCGGATGAAAAAAGGCGCGACGCTCGAACAGGCGCGTGAAAGCCTCAACAGCGCTTTTCAATCAGAGGCATTAGCGATGATGCCGCCGCCCAGAAACGCCAACGAACCGGCGCAACTTGAAGTCAAAGATTACCCGCAACTGGTTACCAAGCCGGGCGCTCGTGGAATGTGGGAAGTGCGCAGCATCTACGCATCGCGAATCTACCTGTTATTCGGCGTTGTCGGATTTGTTTTATTGATTGCCTGCGCCAATGTAGCGAATTTATTACTGGCACGCGCCGCCATTCGCAGCCCTGAAATCACTATTCGTTTAGCGGTAGGTGCCGGTCGCTGGCGGTTGATTCGCCAGTTACTCACCGAAAGCGTGTTGCTTTCGGCGATGGGTGGCGCAGTCGGTGTGGTGTTTGCGCTCTGGGGAAAAGACGCGCTGGTTGCCATCAGTGACGGGCAGAGCACCTTGTATCCGGTTGAGGTCAGCTATCAAATCGACTGGCGGGTGCTCGCCTTTACCGTCTTGCTCTCATTTCTCACCGGCATCATTTTCGGAATGGCTCCGGCGTGGCGTGCCTCGAATAAAGATTTGACTTCGAGCCTCAAAGAGAGCGGGCGCAGTTCGATGGGAACTTCGCGCTCAAGACTCAGCAAAGGTTTAATCATCGCTCAGGTCGCCCTGTCTTTGGTGCTGCTGGTGGGCGCAGGACTTTTCGTTCGCACCTTGCTCAATTTGCAAAAGGTCGATGTCGGATTTAATCAGGAAAATCTTTTGACGTTCACTTTGCAACCCGGAGCCAACGGTTATAAAAAAGAACGCCTCGTGGAGTTTTACAAACAACTATTTGAAAGAGTAGAAGCCAATCCCGGCGTGCGCGCCATCACCTTTGGCACCGTGCCGCTGATTGCTCACTACATCAATGACAATTCGTTGATTTTGCCGGGTGAGACGACGCAAACTCCTGATCAACATATCACCAATGTTCAGGAGGTGCGCGAAAATTATTTTTCGACGATGGAGATTCCCTTATTACAAGGGCGCAACTTCGGTTCACAAGACAGTGAAAAAGCCCCGAAAGTGGCAATCGTCAGCCAGTTGTTGGCGGAAAAATTTTTCCCCGGCGAAAACCCGATTGGCAAGCGCGTCGGCTTTGATGAAGAGACCCTCGGGAAAATTGAAATCATCGGCATCGTGCGCGACATCACTTATAACAGCCAACGCGAAGAAAGAGCGCCGATGATTTATCTGCCGTGGTTACAAGCAACCGATACGCTTGGCGAAATGTCATTTGCTGTTCGCACGGTTGGCGAACCAACCGCGAGTGCCGCAGCAATCAGACAAACCATCAGTGAAATGGATAACACCATGCCGATTCGCGAAATCAAAACGCAGGTGAAACAATCCCAAGAGGCGCTTGCCGAAGAGCGTCTGTACGCCAGCCTCATCGGGTTTTTCAGTTTGCTTTCGGTGTTGTTATCGGCAATCGGTTTGTATGGTGTGCTGGCTTATTCGGTGACTCAACGCTTTCACGAAATCGGCATTCGCAGAGCTTTGGGCGCAAATACCGGCGATGTTTTGCGATTAATCATCTGGCAGGGGGTGAAGCTGGTTTTAATCGGACTCCTTATCGGTGGAGCCGGAGTTTTCGCTTTAACCCGAATTATCGAAAACCAATTGTACAACGTCAGCGCCACTGACCCTTTAACCATCTCGATTGTCGGAGGCTTTCTTTTAATGACAGCGTTGTTTGCCTGTTGGATACCGGCGTATCGAGCGACAAAGGTCGACCCGATGGTGGCGCTCAGATATGAATAGGAGAACCTATACGAATGCTTTGGAACGATATTAAATATGCGATTCGCACATTACTGAAAAAGCCCGGATTTTGTCTGGTGGCGATTTTTACTTTTGCACTGGGAATCGGCGCCAACACGGCGATTTTCAGCGTCGTCAATGGTGTCGTGTTAAAACCCCTGCCGTATGTCGAACCCGAACGAATCATTCAACTCTGGGAATATGACAAGCGACAAAAACCCACCCAGAGTTCGATCTCGCCGCTCAATTTCAATGACTGGCGAAATCAGAGCCAGCAGTTTGAACATCTCTCGGCTTATCGTTTTTTGAGTTTCACCTTGACCGGTGGCTCTCAGCCCGAAAGTTTGCGCGGCGCGGGCGTGTCTGCAAGTTTTCTTTCCGTACTTGGCGTCAAACCCGCGCTCGGTCGGGATTTTCTCGCCGAAGAAGATGCGCCGGGAAAAAACCGCGTGGTGATGATTAGCAATGGATTCTGGCGCACGCGATTTGAAGGTCGCGCCGATGTGCTGAGTCAAACCCTGCAACTCAATGGCGAAACTCATAACATCATCGGCGTCCTGCCCGCAGGTTTTGAATTTCCCAATAACGTTGAACTGTGGACGCCGCTTGGCATTGATGTCTCGCGCATCGAACGCGGCAACCATTTTTTATTCGCCATCGGCAAATTAAACCCCGGCGTTCAGGTGAGCGCCGCGCAAGTTGAAATGGACAGCATCGCAGGCAATCTCGAACAACAATATCCCAACACCAATACCAATTCGGGAATCAACCTGATTCCGCTGCACGAACAGATTGTGAATCCCACGGTTCGCGCTTCGCTTTATGTATTGCTCGGCGCAGTCGGATTGGTGTTGTTGATTGCCTGCGCCAATGTGACGAATTTATTACTGGTGCGCGCCACGTCAAGACGCAAAGAGATTGCCGTGCGCCTGAGCATCGGCGCGAGTCGCTGGCAATTGTTCAGACAATTTTTAACCGAAGGTTTACTGCTTTCGGCGCTTGGCGGCGGCGTTGGACTTTTCCTGGCGTGGTGGGGCGTGGATTTGATTTTGTCGTTGATTCCCAATGACGTTCCGCGTTTCAAAGACATCAATCTCGATAGCCGGGTTTTACTCTTCACTTTAATCGCTTCGTTCATCGCCGGAACGATTTCATCGGTCATCCCTGCGCTTTATGGAACCCGGTTGGATTTAAACCACACCTTGAAAGAATCCGGTCAATCGGTTGCCGGGAATTCGCTGAAAAATGGCGTGCTTGGTGTGCTTGTAAGCGCGGAAATCGCCATTGCCCTTGTGGTCTTAGTCGGCGCTGGTTTATTACTCACGACCTTCTTGCGTCTGCAAAATGTCAATCCCGGTTTTAACCCAACCAACTTGCTGAGTGCGCAAATTTCTTTGCCACAAACCCGGTACAAAGAAGCCGAAAAACCGGGAGCCTTCTTTCAAAAGGCGCTTGAACGCATCAATAACATCAGCGGGTTGGAATCCGCAGGCGCAGTGAGCAACTTGCCATTTTCCGGCTCTCGTTCGGTCAGTTCTTTTGAAGTCGAAGGTCGCCCTTCGCAAAATTCCGATGATGGATTTGCTGCCGACCGCCGTGTTGTAACCCCGAATTATTTCAAAACCATGAATATCCCGTTGGTTGAAGGGCGCGACGTCACTGACCGCGACACCCCGCAAACCAATGGTGTGATTGTCGTCAATCAATGTTGGGCGCGAACTTTCTTCCCCAACGAAAATGCGATTGGTAAACGCATCCAAATCGGTGACGAGGACGAGGTCGAACTTTACGGCAAACCGATTTGGCGCGAAGTGGTCGGCATCGTTGGCGATATAAAACATCAGGATTTGGCGGTGGCGGAAAAACCGGAGATGTACATTCCCTACCTTCAACAAAGTTCATCGAGAATGATGCTGGTGGCGCGTGGCAAAGGCGATTCGGGCAATTTAACTGCGGCGATTCGCAATGAAGTGCAATCGCTGGATGGCGATTTACCGCTCTATAACATTCGCATGATGGATGAACGATTGGCGCTCTCTTTAACGCCGCAAAAATTCATCGCCATATTGATTTCGATTTTTGCCATCATCGCTCTGTTGCTGGCAATCATGGGGATTTACGGCGTAATGGCTTACACGGTTGAACAGAACACCCGCGAAATCGGTATACGCATTGCGCTTGGCGCGCAAAGCCGCAATGTGCTCAACATGGTTATTCAACAAGGGCTGAAACTCGCGGTGATGGGCATTGTGCTCGGACTTGGCGCGGCTTATTTTCTCGCGAAAACCCTATCCGGGTTGCTTTACAGTGTGAGCGCCACGGACTTCACGACCTTCGGTTCAATCGCCTTTCTGCTTGCCTTGGTTACTGTGGTTGCCTGCCTGGTTCCGGCGCGGCGTGCGACCAAAGTCGACCCGATGATTGCGCTGAGGTATGAATAACAAGGAGGGCGTATGTTGTACTCCAAACGATTGGCGATTGGTTTACCGGTGATGTTTTTAATGAGTGCAGGTTTTTCTTTTACTCAAACCCATTCACCACTGGTGCAGCCAAAAAGTTCTAAATCGAAATCAAACATTGCGACAGTTATCGCTACCCTCAAAAATCGGATTCCCCAATTAATGAATGAAGGACGAGTGCCGGGGCTTTCGATTGCGGTGGTTGAAAATAACCTGATAGCCTGGCATCAAGGGTTCGGCGTTAAAAATTCTGCGACTAATGAACCGGTCACCGACACCACAACCTTTGAAGCCGCCTCGCTCAGTAAGCCGGTGTTCGCTTATGCAGTTTTGAAATTAGTTGATGCGGGGAAAATCGAACTCGACAAGCCGCTCAATCATTATTTGCCGGGCAATTATGATGTCGGTGATGATGCGCGCATTAGTCAAATCACCGCGCGCCATGTGCTTTCACACACGCCGGGATTTCCCAACTGGCGAAGGCCGGGCAGCCCTTTATCGATTCATTTTACGCCAGGTGAGCGATTCAGTTATTCAGGCGAAGGCTTTGTCTATCTCGCCAAAGTGATTGAAAAAATCACCGGTGAAAAATTCAACGATTTCATGACACGAACGGTTTTTGTTCCGCTTGAAATGAAAAGCAGCAGCTACGTCTGGCGAAATGATTACGACACGCAGGCGATTTTTCGCCATAACGCCATTGGTGAACCCGCAGGGCAGAATAAAACTCAGCAACCCAATGCTGCCGCGAGTTTGCAAACCACGGCAACCGATTATGGGCGATTCATCGTCGCCATTCTGAAAGGCGAAGGGTTGAAAAAAACGACAGCCAAACTGATGTTGACGCCGCAAATCAAAGTGAGTGAAAGCGGCGCCAACAACACGCTGCGCGCGCCTGAAAAATTGTCGCCGAGTTTGGCATGGGGTCTGGGTTGGGGATTGCAGACCACAGCGAATGGAACAGCCTTCTGGCATTGGGGTGACAACGGCAACTCCAAAGCCTACATCGTTGCCAATCCGCAAAAAAAATCCGGGGTCGTGGTATTTGCCAACAGCACCAACGGGCTTTCCATCGTGCCTGAAATCATTGGCGAAGTTCTCGGCAATAATCAACCGGCGCTCGCCTGGCTCAAATACGAAACCTATAACTCGCCCGGAAAAAAACTGTTCAATGACATCCTGGCGCGAGGCGCGGAAAGCGCGCTGCGTGACTATCGCGAGCGTCGCAAGAATCCGCAAGCGGCGCTTGATGAAGCGCAGGTCAATCGCCTCGGTTACAACCTCATCACTGCACGTAAGCTGAAAGACGCCATCGAAGTTTTTAAAATGAATGTTGAGGATTATCCGCAATCGGCGAATGTTTACGACAGTCTCGCAGAAGCTTATGCGGCAGATGGCGGGAAAGCATTAGCGATTAAAAATTACGAACGGGCAATCGAGCTTGACCCAACGAATGAAAACGCCAAACAGACTTTGAAGAAGTTGAAAGAAAAACCTGAATAAATAATGAGAACCCAGCGCCAATTCTTTGCCACAGGAGAATGTCATGGAAACACTTTGGCAAGATGTGAAATATGGTTTGCGGTCGCTGAAAAATAAACCGGCTTTTACCCTGCTTGCCGTTTTTACGCTGGCGCTCGGCATCGGCGCGAATACGGCGATTTTCAGCGTCGTCAATTCGGTGTTGCTCAGTCCCTTGCTCTATAAAGATTCAAACCGCCTCATCACGTTCCGTTCAAATCAATCACCCCTTGATGTCGCCGACCTTAAATCGCGCAATCAATCGTTTGAAGAGATAGGCGGCATCACCTATCAACCGCTGGATTACACCGGCGGGGCTGAACCCCAACAAATTATGACCGGACAGGTTACTGCCGGGTATTTCAAAACGCTTGGCGTCGAACCCTTGATGGGTCGCGTCATTTCAACCGAAGACCGGCAGGGCGGGGAACCGGTTCTGGTTTTAAGTTATGAACTGTGGCAAAGCCAGTTTAATGGTGACCCGCAAATCATCAACAAAGAGATTCCGCTTGCCGGTAAGGTTTATACCATCATCGGCGTGATGCCCAAAAATTTTGTTTCGCCTCGCGAACGTGTCGAAGCCTTTGCGCCGGTCAATGTCGCAAACCCGCTTGCGGCGGCTTATCGTGGCGTACATTTTTTAAGAACCTATGCGAAACTGGCGAAAGGTGTCTCTATCGAACAGGCGCAAGCCGAGATGCAAATCATCGATCAGCAATTTGCCGCCGAATATCCCGAAGAAAACAAAACCCGGCAAACCGTTTTGTTTCCTTTGCAGGAACGCATCGTCGGAAATTCCCGCACCCCACTGCTGATTATTTTCGGCGCAGTCGCTTTGGTGTTGCTGATTGCCTGCGCCAATTTCGCCAACCTGTTACTCACACGCTCTGCGGAACGCGAACGCGAAATGGTTATCCGCTCGGCGCTTGGCGCAAATCGTTTGCGCATCATTCGGCAACTACTGACCGAAAGCGTACTGATTGCGCTTGGCGGCGGGGCGCTCGGCATCATTCTGGCAATCTGGGGAATTGATTTGCTGGTGTCACTGAAACCCGATGATTTGCCGAGGCTCAATGAAATTCGCGTTGACCGTGTGGCACTGCTTTTTACCTTGGGGCTTTCGGTGATTACCGGGTTGGTCTTTGGTTTGATACCGGCGTGGAATGCTTCAGGCAATAACCTGAACGATTCGCTGAAAGAAGGCGGACGAACCGCCACCGGCGGGTTTGGAAAACAGCGTTTGCGCAGCACACTGGTCATTGCAGAGATTGCCATTGCAATGGTATTGCTCATCGGCGCAGGACTGCTCATCAAAAGTTTTTCGCAATTGCGCGCCGTTCGTCCCGGCTTCAATCCTGAAAATGTGACGACCATGCGGATTGATTTACCGGAAACGCGCTACAAAGAAATTGCCAGACAAAATCAGTTTCGCTCGCGCATGCTCGAAGAGGTCAATGCGATTCCCGGCGTTCAGGCAGCTTTAGTTAGTGAATTGCCGCTCGGCACCGATTTGCTAACTCACAATTTCATTATCGAAGGTCGTCCGCCGGTCGCCGTTGGTGAAGAACCGGAACTTTTAACCCGCAGCATTGAAGGTGAATATTTTCGCGCCATGCAGATTGCGCTACTCAGCGGGCGCGATTTTACCGCGCAGGATACCGACAAAGCGCCGCTCGTTGGCGTCGTCAATGAAAGTTTCGTCAATGAATTTTTCGATGGCGAGTCGCCGCTTGGCGCGCGCGTTCGCTGGGCGCGCGACCGTGAAGTGAACTGGATTACCATCGTCGGTGTGGTAAGCGATGTGAAATATTTTGGACTCAATCAGCCTGAGCAATCGGCACTTTATACGCCTTATGCACAATCAGGTCGCGAATGGAAACGCTGGATGAATCTGGTGGTGCGCAGCCAGTCCGCGTCTGCAAATTTAATTCAGGATGTGAAAACCAAAGTATGGAAAGTTGACCCGTTGATTCCCTTAAACAGAGTGCGACCGATGACGGAAATCGTTTCGACATCGCTTGCCGGCGAGCGTTTCAATACCTTGATGCTCACGATATTCGCGGTTGTCGCCTTGTTGTTAGCGGTGAGCGGCATCTATGGCGTGATTGCGTATCTGGTCACCCAACGCACGCACGAAATCGGCATACGCCTTGCACTTGGCGCACAGTTGCGCGATGTGTTCAAACTGGTTATCGGTCAAGGACTCCTTTTAACCATCATCGGTGTCGGCATCGGATTGCTTGCGGCATTTGCTTTAACGCGATTATTGCAAACCCTGTTGTTTGGTGTGAGCGCCAGCGACCCGCTGACCTTTACAATGATTGCCGGGCTGCTTTTTCTGGTTGCCATCCTTGCCTGTTATCTTCCGGCAAGACGCGCCAGCAAGGTCGATCCGATGATTGCTCTGCGATACGAATAATTTTAAAAACAGGAATGAATATGAAAAAACCACTCTCTCTCATTTATTTTTTGGTCATCGCTTTGGTGATGCCTGGCGTTCAAACGTTCGCGCAACGCAAGGCTGAAAAACTTGCGGCAACTACTGCGGCGTCAGTTCACGGCAATGCCGATTTTATCAACGCCACACAGTTGAAAGACTACCTGACCTTTGTGGCATCGGATGAAATGGAAGGGCGCGACACGCCTTCACGCGGACTCGACACCACAGCGAAATATATCGCTTCACAACTCTCGCGCTGGGGCGTTAAACCGGCGGGCGATGATGGCAGTTACTTTCAACGCATCGCCATGAAGCGCAATAAAATTGACCCGCAACAGACTCGCGTCGAAATCAATGGTCAGGCATTTAATTATGGTGAGGATTTTCTGACCTCGCTCTCTCCGGGTTCAGCAAGCGGACAGGTGGTTTATGCCAGTCACGGCTGGGTGTTCAAAGCGAAAAACATTGATGCCTATCAGGGCATTGATGTGAAAGGCAAAATTGTCGTGGTAACGGGCGCACCGCCGAAAGACATCTCCAACAAAGATTTTTCAGGCAAACAGGGCGAAGACTGGGATTTTCCAACCAGTGCGGCGCAAAAACGCGGGGCGATTGCCGTCATGCAAGTCGCCGGGTTTCAAACCCTGGCAAACTGGAATCAGTCCCGTCAAAACGCCTTGGAACGAGGATTTGCAACGGTCGATAAATTCCAGAGCGCGACCAATTCTCAAATCCCTTCGCTTATCATTGCGCCGAGATTGGTCAATGTGCTCTTTCAAGGTGAAAAACAGAATGCGACGATGATTTTCAATCGCGCTGCCGCGAGCGATTCGATTGAAGCTTTTGAATTCAAGGCAGAGAAAAAAGTCAGCATGCAAATCGCAACCAGATCGGAACCCACGGGAACCCAAAATGTCATCGGCGTTTTAGAAGGCAGCGACCCGGTATTGAAAAATGAATATGTCGCCATCGGCGCGCATTATGACCACGTTGGCATCGGGCTTCCCGTCAACGGTGATGCGATTTATAACGGCGCGGATGATGATGGTTCGGGAACCGTAGCGGTGCTGGCGATGGCAGAAGCCTTTGCCAGAGGCACCCGCCCGAAACGTTCGATACTGTTTATCTGGCACGCGGGCGAAGAGAAGGGTTTGTGGGGGTCGCGCTATTTCACGGACTATCCGACGATTCCGCTCAATCAAATCGTTGCCTGTCTCAACATTGATATGATTGGGCGAACCAAAAAAGAGAATGATGTACCGGCAAATCAACCCTTGCCAAAACCCGGTGAAGTTTTTCTCATCGGTCCCAACATGATGAGCACAGAGTTGAAGGGCATCAGCGAAGCCATCAACCAATCCTATCTCAAATTGAATTTCGATTATCGCTATGATGACATCAAACATCCCGACAATTTCTTTTTCCGCAGCGACCATTACAACTATGCAAGAAAAGGAATACCCATCATCTTTTACATGGATGGCGAGCACGCAGATTATCACCGACCATCTGACCATGTAGACAAAATCGATTTTCAAAATATGGAAAAAATTGCGCGAACCATTTTCGCAACCGCGTGGGAGTTGGCAAATCGCGCCAATCGTCCCAAGGTCGATAAAATTCCTTCGCTTGAAGCCGGGAATTAGCGCGCCGTCTAAGACCCGCAACTCTTTATAAGGGCAAGGCGCGTCCTTGCCCGATATTTGTCCAAGTTGAAGCGCTTTGAAGTTCATGGCAAACGGTCAACCATCAAATCGAATGACACTATCCAGCCGAATCGCCTTGATTGGCATTCCACTTGATGACCATTCCTCGTTTTTAAAAGGCGCGGCTCAAGCGCCACCGTTGATTAGAAAAGCCTTTCATTCGGATTCCAGCAACGACTGGACAGAGCTTGGTTTTAATCTCGGAACCGAGGATGTAATTTACGATGCGGGCGATTTAAAATTCACGCCAACTGCAAACGTCTTCGCTGAAATCGAACAGACTATCGAATCCTTGCTCGAATCGAGCCTGCCGGTTGTTTCGCTAGGCGGAGACCATTCCATCACCTATCCGATTATTAAAGCTTTCCGAAAAAAATATTCACGGCTGAGCATCCTGCATTTCGACGCCCACCCTGACCTTTACGATGAACTCGGCGGTAATCGTTTTTCACACGCTTCACCGTTTGCGCGAATTTGTGAAGCGGGACTTGCTGACCGTCTGGTGCAAATCGGCATTCGCGCATTGACCTGTCATCAACGTGAACAGGCTGACCGATTCGGCGTCGAAATCCACGAGATGAAAGATTGGCGCGGCGCGATGGATTTGCAATTTGCGACGCCGGTTTATCTCTCGATTGATATGGACTGCCTCGACCCGGCATTTGCGCCGGGCGTTTCGCATCACGAACCCGGCGGACTTTCGACGCGGGAAGTGATTCAACAAATTCACGCAATTCAAGCGCCGATTGTCGGCGCGGATATTGTCGAATTCAACCCGGTAAGAGATGTGATGGACATGACGGCGATGACCGCAGCCAAGTTATTAAAAGAAGTAGCCGGGCAAATTTTGCGGAATGCCAATACCACATCACCGCCGCATTTCACCGATGAATTGGCGGAAACGTGATAATCGACAAAGGCTTTAAGGAGTGATTATGGATACGCTTTTGCAAGATATTCGTTATGGTGCGCGGATGCTTTTGAAAACCCCGACCTTTACCTTCATTGCGGTAATTGTCATCGCGCTTGGCATCGGCGCGAATACGGCAATTTTTTCGGTCGTCAACGCTGTGCTGCTCAAAGCCTTGCCTTATCCGAATTCCGAAAGCGTGATGGACATCGGCTTGTTCAATTCGCAATTGGAAGGCGGTCGAGGCAGCCTTGGCGATGCTGATTTTCTCGCCATTAAAGAATACAATCAAAGCTTTTCTCACGTTGCTGGTTTTTCAACGCCGCGTAACGGGTTCAACCTCACTGGCAAAGAGGTTCCCGAACAGGTCATCGGTTCACTTGTGACCGCAGACTTTTTTGAAGTTTTGCAAATGAAGCCGATGTTAGGTCGAACCTTTTTACCGGATGAAGACCAACCCGGCAAAGAGCGTGTGGTGGTTGTCAGTTACGCTTTCTGGCAAAAACATCTGAATGGTGACCCTCGCGCCAGCGAGCAATCGATTTCCCTCAATAACCAAAGCTATGCAGTGATTGGCGTGATGCCCAAAGAATTTCGCTTTGCCAGAACCGGAACTTCAGAATTTTGGGCGACGATTCAAATTGCGCCGCCGCAAAATCGCCCGCCTTATTATCTGGGGGTCATCGGTCGGTTACAGGATGGAGTCACACAACTACAGGCGCAAGCCGACACTAGCGCCATCGTCAACGAAATCGGCAAACGCTTTGCTACGCCTGGCAGTAATGATGAAAGCAAAAGCAAAACCGTCTTGCGACCGCTCAAGACCATAATTGTTGGCAATTCCGAATTGCCACTCATTGTGCTGCTTGGCGCAGTGGTTTTTGTGTTGCTTATCGCTTCGGTCAATGTCGCCAATCTATTACTGGTACGCGCAACCGGTCGTGAAAAAGAGATGGCGATTCGCGCGGCGCTGGGCGCGAGTCGTTGGCGGTTGATTCGCCAATCGATAACTGAAAGTTTATTATTGGCGCTCATCGGCGGAACGCTTGGATTATTTCTTGCGTCCTGGGGAATGGATTTGATTGTCGCCTTCAAACCGGAAAATCTGCCGCGCCTGGACGAAATGCAACTTGATGGTCGAGTGCTTTTATTTACCGGTTTGATTTCAATGGTGAGCGGATTGATTTTCGGACTCGCGCCGGCAATTCAAAGCGGCCAGGTTCGTTTGCAGACAGCACTCAAAGAAGGCGGGCGCAGTGATACGGAAGGTTTTGCCAAACGCCGACTCAAAAATTTATTGGTAGTCTCTGAACTCGCACTCGCCTTGATTTTATTGGTTGGCGCGGGTTTGATGATTCGCAGTTTTCAAACTCTGCAACAGGTCAATCCCGGTTTCAATCCCCACAATGTGGTCAGCCTGCAAATCAATTTGCCGCGCAATAAATACCCGGATGCTGCTCAGGTTGCCACATTTCAACAACGGTTTTTACAGGGTGTTGAATCCTTGCCCGGTGTGGAATCGGCAAGCCTTTCGATGGCATTGCCGCCGAATCTGTTAATTATGACCAACCCTTTTACGGTAGAGGGAAATCCGCCTGCCACCGGTGAAGCGCAACCGCTTGCCGAACATCTGTTGGTCAGTCCCGATTATTTCAAAACGCTCGGCATCCGATTAATTAACGGACGGGTGTTTACCGATGCGGATAATCAGGATGCGCCGGCGGCTATCATCATCAACAAGACAATGGCTGAACTCTATTTTGCCGGTCAAGACCCGGTTGGCAAACGACTGCAAACCGGCGATTACAGCCCGCAATTTCCGTATGATTTGATAGTCGGCGTGGTTGATGATGTGAAATACGCCGGGTTGAATGAAAAACCGAAGCCGACCCTGTATACGCCCTTTTTGCAGAATCTGTGGTGGCGCTCGATGTATGTAGCGGTGCGTACACAAGGCGACCCGCTCGGTTCGGTTGCCGCAATTCGCAATGAAGTCTGGGTTGTCGATAAAGATTTGCCGGTATCGAATGTCAAAACTATGGAGCAATTGATGTCCGAATCGGTAACGGAGCCGAGAGCTTTAACCACGCTTTTTGCCATGTTCGGACTGCTGGCGTTGATTCTCGCAAGCATCGGAATTTACGGCGTGATGGCTTACTCCGTCAGTCAGAGAACGCGCGAAATCGGCATACGGTTGGCGCTCGGCGCACAGAAAAAAGATATCCTGCAAATGATTATCAACCAGGGGCTGAGGCTTGCGGTTATCGGCGTCAGCATCGGTCTGGCTGGTTCGTTTTTTCTGACGCGGTTGATGAAAGATTTGTTGTTCGGCGTGAGCGCGACCGATATTTTAACCTTCGCTGCGGTATCGGTAATTTTGACAGGAGTGGCTCTGGTAGCCGGTTTGGTGCCGGCGCGTCGCGCCGCCAAGACCGACCCGATGGTGGCGCTCAGGTATGAATGATTGGGGATTTCGGATGGCTGTTGCACTATAGCGATTGGAGGAAGCTATCACTGTAGAAGGTTATCAGTGATGCGCGTGAAAGCAGACCATCCTCGCATTTAAATTAGTCCAAAATTTATTGAAACGAATTGTGGTCAACCACCACTTACACACCAGTCTTATTTCAAATCAATTTCGGAGGTTTTCAATGAAAAGGGTTTTCGGATTATTTTTGCTTCTTTTTCTGGTTGCCATCGCGCAACTGTCACAACCAACAGTCGCGCGTATGGAAACGGTATCTGCTACGCAGAGCAAAGATTTTAAGAAGACAGTGGCGGTTGATAACGGCGCGGATTTTCGCTTGGAGACAGACAAGGGCAGCGTCCGGTTGACCGCCTGGGATAGCAATCAGGTAGAAATTTCAGCGCGCATCGATCCGCCTGAAAATGAATCCACAGATTACCAGACACGCGCCGTTGAAGCGGTTCGCATTGAAGTATTGGGCGGCGGCGGGTCGCTCACCGTGCGCTCGAATTTCGAGGACGTTCCTTACAAAAACCAGGCGTTAGGGAGACTTTCACGCTCAAGAAATCTGCCCGACGTTCATTACGAAATTCGCGCCCCGCGAAATTTGAATATCCATATCGAACTCGACAGGTCAAACCTTTCCATCGAAGGATTCAAAGGGCGTGTGAACCTCGAAGCCGATAGAACACCGGTAACCGCGCGCGACATTGAAGGCGATTTTCGTTTGAATGTCGATAGAGGAACGGCAAACTTAGCCAATCTCAAAGGCAGTATCAAACTCGATGCCGATAGAACCGACGGTGAAATTCTTGCCGCGCAAATCAACGGCGATTCAACCATTGATATTGATCGCGGGGAAATCGACTTGCGACTTTCCGAATCGCAGGGGTTGAGCGTTAAAACCGAATTCAGTAAACGCACGCGCTTCAATAGTGACTTCCCGATTGCGACCACGACGCTTGACCGCGCCAGCTTTGAAGGCACGATCAATGGCGGCGGTCCGCGTCTGCTCATACGCTCTGACCGCGGCACCATCAAACTGAAACGTCAATAATTCGGGAAGGGGAAAACCAGGCAAAACCTCTTTAAAGGTATTGCCTTTACCCTGATGAAAGTTTCGGATTGCCCCAGTTCTTTGGCAGGGGCGTAACCCATGCTTTGGCATTTGCTTTCGTACCGGTAATTTTAACAGGAGTGGCTCTGGTAGCCGGTTTGGTGCCGGCGCGCCGCACCGCCAAGACCGACCCGATGGTGGCGCTTCGTTGCGAATGATTATTTGTAATTGGGATGATGTAAAGGGGGGTGTTTTCCTGCAATTATTAGAACACGCCGTAAATTAACCACGTTAACCCGATTCAATTTTAACCCTTCAATAGTAGCGCGCCCAATAGGGGTAAGCCCAAGTAGTTCGGTAAAATCCTGATTCCAGGTGAAGTGCTCATGCCAGAGGTCGGTTCTCGGATTAAAGAAAGGCACAACCTCCTGTGTTATTGGGTCGATAGTAGAAATTTTATTATATTTAAAATTGTTACAACTTTGACAAGCAAGTGCGAGGTTGTCTTGTATGCTTAGTCCGCCACTATCTATTGGCACGATATGTTCAATTGAGAATGTCGTTGGAGAAAAATCTTCGTTACTCAAACAGTATTCGCAGCAGAAATGAGCACGTTCTTTCACCAACTGTCTCAATTGCGGAGAAATCTTGCGCTTATTCATGAGATGCGAGATTGTTGGACAAAAAACACATGGATATTAAGACTCTTTTTAAGAAGACAGTATTTGTTCCAATTCGTTCAACAACTCCAAGTGGGTATCTGTTTGCAAAGGTGCTTGGGAGTAGTATTTATTTTCTGAGAAGAGAGTATCATTTTCTCTTTCAAACCGAAACGGTGAAGGCTTCAGTCCTAATCCATCTGCTGTAAATACTAACCCGGAAGTCTCAAAGGTAAAGGACTCACTTGGCAAAGATGATAACCGCTCACCAGATGTGAGTTTAGATAATCGGGCAGCAAATTTTTCCAGCTTAGGATTTAGCGCATTGAGCCTATACTCCGATTTAACGATTAGCTCGCTAACATACCCCTTCCTCCTCACCATTTCTGGACGAAATACAAGGCCAAATTCTCCTATCCACTGAGAAATTTCTTCGAGAAAAGCCTCACTATCCTGTGTAGAAGAACGTGTCTCTGCTACCATTCCGTCGTCAAAACTTGTGAAATTAATTAATATATTTGCTCCCTGTGTATTTTTATAAGTACCGCCTACAAACCTGTCACCTGCCTCTCTTTGTAGGTCAAGGCTCATTTCCTTAGGATATTGAATGAATTTATATTTTTCTGTAAGAGTAGGTAAAAACGTATGCCATAGATTTAATCCGCGAGGGTTTATATCGCGAGCGTTGACGAACCAAACGGCTCTGGCAATGACAACTGATACGAGTTCCATGAAGTATCCTTTCTTCTAACGGTATTTACGTTCCTGTTAAAGAATCTGCCGCATTTTGATTTCTATTCCCTTTAATTAAAGATTTTTGAGGTCTTTTATAGTCATTTATATAGCGAACTCTTGGTGTAAGTGATTTTTCAGGTTCAAGCCCTTTTTGACTACTATTTTTACCGGCGTATTCCTTTATTAAACCTTCAGAGATTTGTAACTCGCTAGTGGTTTCATTAACTTCTTGCTCTTCATTTAAAAGGTTAGGTGAGGGTTTGATACCTAGTTGATCCATTAATTTATCAAGAGTGAGGTTACGTAAAGCCGCAAGTTCGATTAGATACTTTATTCTTTCTACGTTCACCCGTTCGACTTCATCGGTGATACCAATTAGCTCTTGTAGTTCCTTATCACTGATAGTGCGAGATTGCCGTTTGGCAATCAAGTTTTGCATTCGAGTAAAGGTTGCAGGAGGAAACCCTTGATTGATTTTCTGTAGAAGCTCTAGCTCTTTCGCAGGTAGAGATGGCGCACCTTTTTTGACTTTAATAGCAAAAAGTTTGTTCACAAATTGTTCCAATTCTGTTGATGACATTTGTGATGCCGCAACTAGTAGCTGGTCGGTTTCAATGTTATTTGTTGGCATAAAGACAAACTCCTTTACACTTCTTTACATCTTCCTTGCCAATCTTAATCAATACCACTCTTGTTGGCGAGTTAGAAAAGTAAATTCTGTAACCTTGGTTTTGACTTATAGGGTTGTTATTGAATAAGACATACCAACTTGAACGAATGAGACAATCGATATTCTAACCCAGAAATCGAGACATCGGCACTCTCGATAAGGCGAGAATACTTATACCCCATAAACAAGGCTTCATCACAATGTAGAGCCTATCAAGCTTCTGCATTCTGGTTTAGCTGTATTCATTGGATATTTTACGAAGAACTATCCTTCATGCATTTAGTGCTTGACTTGGGTTTTGCAAGGTGCTAAAAAATTAGCACCAATCGGGTGCTAGAAATTTAGCACCCCTGGTGAATAATAAAAACCAGGCGACAACGCAAACAAGATTGAGAGGAGATATGACGCAGAAATCGCACCATAAGCTGAGCCGTCGGGAACGGCAAATCATGGATGTTATTTATAAACTCGGACAGGCAACCGCTGCCGAAGTGTTGGAGCAATTGCCGGAACCGCCCAGTTATTCGGCAGTCCGCGCTATGCTCAGGTTGCTTGAAGAAAAGGGGTATTTAAAGCATCAACAGGACGGGCCGCGATACATTTTCATTCCCACACTGGCGCGCGAAAAAGCCAGAAAATCGGCATTGAAACAGATGTTGCAAACCTTCTTTGACGGCTCAACCGAAGAAGCCGTCGCCACGCTTCTCGATATTTCCGGTTCCAAACTCTCGCAGGATGAATTAGACAGACTTTCCGGGTTGATTGAAGATGCCCGTAAAAAAGGACGTTAATTTATGACCGCAATGTTCAATCTGGTTTTCTTTAATTTAAACACCAACGACGGACTGCAATTACTTTTTGATGTGGCAATGAAAAGTTTGCTTGTCCTCACGTTGGCTCAAGTTATGGTTGCCTTGCTCAAAAAATATTCAGCCGCGACCCGGCACCTGATTTTGAGTGTGTCAATCGCCGCCGTGCTGTTGATTCCGGTGCTGGCGTTGAGTTTACCGGCAATTCGCTTCCCGGTTTTACCGACGTTGATTTCACCAACTGTCGCCGATGTCCACATTGAAAATCAGAATAAAATGAGTATGGAGCCGACCAATTCTTCTCCTGCCGAAATCAATAAACCGGTAACTGACCGGAACGAAACCAGGTTTACGGCTCAGGAACCGATGGCTTCATCGAGAGCCAAGCAAACAGAGCTTTACAGAGTTGATGAGTTATCGCTGCCGCCAGTGATGGCGCTACCGGATGTCGCCTCGCATCTGGAAACCGAAAAGCGTCAGTCGGCAAATGAATTCAACTGGGGAGGGCTTATCCTGGCAATCTGGCTGGGCGGATTTTTAATGGTTTCCTGCCGCTTCGCATTCGGCTTATTCAATGTCTGGTTTATCGCGCTCAAGGCAACACCGGTCACCGATATTTCCTGGGTAACGCTTACGCACAGTTTGAGCAACCGGCTGTCATTGAATAAAGGGGTAAAAATTTTAAAGACCGAGCGCGTTTCATTGCCGATGACCTGGGGCGCATTTCGTTCGGTAATTTTACTGCCCGAAGCCGCAGATGATTGGTCATTGAAAGGTCGAAGCATCGTGTTGCTTCACGAACTGGCGCATGTCAAAAGGCGCGATTGTTTGACGCAAACTCTGGCACAGATGGCTTGCGCGATTTACTGGTTCAATCCGCAGGTGTGGAAACTGGCTGCGCGGTTGCGGGTTGAACGTGAACTCGCCTGTGATGATGAAGTTTTGCAAATCGGCACACGACCTTCCGATTATGCGGGGTATCTGGTTGAAATCGCCCGGTCATTTAAAGCCAACGTCTGTGTCTCGCCGTTTGCGGTTGGCATGGCGTGTTCGGAACTCGAAAACCGTGTGCGCACCATTTTGAATACCAACATTAAACGCCAAACCAATTCTCGCCAGCGTGTGGCTTTTACAACGTTAATCGCGACCTTGTTAATCATTCCGCTGGCGATAATTCAACCGCGAAGCAAGGTTGAAGCCCACATCGCGGAGGTAAATTCTGCCAACGCCGATAATGAAATAGCGATTGTTGAAAACCCTTATGAAGTCAATGAAGTCGCCGGCGCGGATAACCAACCGGCGATTTTAAGAAGCCTGGATGATATTAAAGCTTCCCTGCAAACCCAGAACGCCGCACAGGTTTCGAGCAAAAGCGAAAATCAACCGAATCCGGTCATCGCTGTGAATTTTACTAATGAAGCAAACCCCGGTGAGGTGACAACTGGCGAAGGTCAAGGCAGAGGGCAGGGAAGCGGTACAGGTATCGGCGCAGGAAGTGGCGCAGGAACCGGCACCGGAGCGGGCGCAGGTTATGGCGTTGGCGGCGGAGCAGGAATCGGCAGCGGACAGAATTCCGAATCAAAAAATAAATCGACCAAGCCGCTAACCCCGAATGAATTCATCCGCTTGAAAATGGCTGATGTGACGCCGGAATATATCGAATCGCTTAAAAAAATGGGGTTCGATAATTTAAGCGTTCATCAGATAGCCGAACTGAAAATCCATAACATTGATGAAGCCTATGTTCGTCAGGTGCAAAACTGGGGCTTTGATAAACCTACGGTTCGTGACCTCATCCAACTGAAAGTTTCGGGCGTCACCGGCGATTATATTTCGTCAATAAAAAAAGCCGGTTTCGAGCAGCTTACGGTTCGCCAGCTCACCAGTTTAAAAACCTTCAATGTCACGCCGCAATATATTGACGCGCTGCGTAAACTCGGATTCGGAAAACTGACCTTGAATCAAGTCATCAGTTTGCGTTCGCAAAATATCAATGAAGAATTCATTCGCCAGGCAGAGAGTTGGACAGGCGAGAAATTGACCTTGAATCAATTGGTGCAAATCAAGGTTCATAATTTGACCCCGGCGTTTGCAAATGAAGTGAAAGCGATGGGATTCGACAATGTCTCATTCGAGAAGTTGTTACAAATAAAAATTCATGGCATCACCGCCGACTTCGTAAAAGAGATGCGCGGACTGGGGTTTGATAACCTGACGCTTGAACAAGTCCTCCGGTTGAAAATTCACAACGTCACCCCGGATTACGTGCGAAAGATTCGCGCCGCCGGATTCAAAAATGTTTCGCTCAATCAATTGCTTGAAATGAAAATGCACGGTTTGGACGAAATTCTTCTAAGAAACAGTAAGTAAAACAGACGCTTCAGTCAGTTGAAACCGATAGAGGAATTGTTTGTCCACAGGTCTATAGTTTCTGCAATTCAGTATTTCGTTTTGTAATCCCAGCCAAGATTGTCACAAGGAGTGGTTATGAAAAAAACATTATTCTTCGCAGTTATTGGATTACTGATTTATAGCTTTTCGGGAGCCTCGAACGCTGCGCAGGAATCGTTTGCCGGTGATTGGACTGCCAAAGTCAGAGACACCAGCAAAGGACGTATGCTTTATCTCAATATCAGTATGGAGAAGGATGGACGTTACCGCTATATGAACTGGGGCAGCGAAATGCCTTTGCAGGATTTTCGCGGGCTGGATGTCAACGCGGCGGGGAATGTGCAATTCTCTCTCGCAAGAGAAGCTGGCACGGTGACCTTTGATGGACTGTTCAAAGATGGCAAAGGCGTCGGCGATTTCAAATTCACCCCGAATCCGGGTTTCATCAACACCATGCGCAGTTATGGTTATGAAGGGATTACGCCGGAAAAACAGTTTTCGATGGCGCTTCATGACGTAGGCACCAACTGGGTTAATGAATTGCGGTCGGTGGGCTATGACAAAGTCTCGCTCGATAAATTAATCGCTATGCGCATTCATCGCGTCGATGCCGAATACATTCGCGGCATCAAGGCGCTCGGTTTCGATAAACTTTCGGAAGACAAGTTGATTGCTTTCCGCATTCATAATGTGAACGCGCAATTCATCAAAGATGTCGAAGAGATGGGCTTCAAAGGATTGTCTGCGGATAAACTGGTCGCCATGCGCATTCATAACATTGATCGGGAATTTATCGCCAAAGCCAAGGCGCTCGGCTTTAATGATTTGACCCTCGATCAATTGATGACCATGCGCATACATAAAATTGATGAAGAGTTTATTAAAGGCGTCAAAGAGATGGGCTATAGCGATTTGCCTATGCAAAAACTGGTTTCTCTGAAAATTCATCGCGTCAATAAAGATTTCATCAAAGAGATGGAAGACGCGGGTTTTCGCGATATTCCGCTCGAAAAACTGGTGACGTTGCGCATCCACGGCATCGACAGCAAATTCGTTAAAGAGATGCGCGACGCCGGGTTTACCAATGTAACGGTTGATGAACTGGTGCGCTTGAAAATTCATGGCTTCAATTCCGAAGCGATTCGGAAAATGCGTGGCAATTAATCCTAAATGCAATACGCTTTACAACGTTTAGCCAAATGGTCAAAGAGCGAACGGACAGCGCTTTTCAACCTACCGAAACCTTTCAATGTTGCGATTATGGGACTAATCAATCCCATAATCGCACATTTTTGAAAACCATCCGCCAATCACCCCTTTTCCTTACTTTATAAATCAATCGTTTAGCAGCAACTACGCAACGTGGCACGGCATTTGGTATGAAAACCTGCACCCTGCCGCTAACTTGGTCTTTCGGTTGAAAGAAAAAATTTGTCCTGGGGGGTAATTATGTACACCTTATGGCAAGACCTGCGTTATGCCATTCGTTCATTTCTAAAGACACCGGGATTCGCCCTCGTCGCCATCGTCACCCTTGCTTTAGGGATTGGCGCAAACACCGCAATTTTTACCGTGGTCAATGCCACTTTATTGCGCGGCTTGCCTTATAAAGAGCCGGATAAACTTTTTCACTTGTGGGAAACCCGCTCGCAGGGAGACTACAAACAACGCGAAGCTTCTTATCCCGATTTTCTCGATTGGCGACAGGCGCGTTCTCTCGATGTTGCAGCCTACACCGGTAGTCGCGGCGTCACCTTAACCGGTCGCGGAGAAGCCCAACGCATAGCTTCAACCGGTGTCAGCGCCAATTTCTTTTCAGTGCTTGGCGTTGACCCCATGCTCGGTCGCACCTTTCTTCCTGAAGAAGAGAAACCCGGCGTAGGTCGCGTCGTGGTTCTCAATTATGGGTTATGGCAAAGACTTTTTGGCGGCGATGAAAATATCATCGGCGAGAAAATGACGCTCAACGGGCAAACTTACACAGTGGTTGGCGTAATGCCACAGAGTTTTCAATTCGCATTGCGACCCGGCGTTGAGATGTGGATGCCGGTTGAACCTGGACCCGCACAACTCAGCCGTCGTTATATGCACTGGGTTAAAGTCATTGCCCGACTTAAACCGAATGTGACCGTAGAGCAGGCGCAAGCTGATTTGCAGGCAATCGGTGAACAGATTGCCGGACAGTTTTCCGATTCGCATTCGGGCACAACCGTCAGCTTGATTTCGTTACGCGAACAGATTGTCGGCAGTGTAAAACCGATTATGATTGCCTTGCTTGCGGCTGTCGGTTTGGTTTTGTTGATTGCCTGCGCCAATGTTGCAAACTTGTTATTGGCGCGTTCCGCCTCGCGTCAAAAAGAGGTTGCCATACGCCTTGCGCTCGGCGCAAATCGCGCAAGGTTGATTCAACAACTGCTGACCGAAAGCGTTTTGCTGGCGCTCATTGGTGGAACCTTGGGATTGTTTCTGGCGATGTGGGGTGTCGAGGCGTTGATTGCTGCGATACCGCAGATGCAACTCAACACCATGCCTTATCTGCGCGGCTTGAAAATCGACAACACGATTTTGCTTTTCACCGTTGGTCTGTCGATTATGACAGGTATACTTTTCGGGCTGGTTCCTGCCCTGCAATCTTCCAAATTCGATTTGCAATCGACCTTGAAAGAAGGCGGCAAGTCTTCGGCTACACACCTTCGCCAAAACTTCCGCAAAGCCTTAGTCATTGCAGAGGTCGCCTTATCTCTGGTGCTATTGATTGGCGCGGGCTTGATGCTCAAGAGCACACTGAAACTGTTGCAGGTCGACCCCGGTTTCAATACCGAAAACCTCTTGAGTTTTCAGGTCAGCCTGTTGCAAACGAAATATAGCGAAGCGGAGAAAGTTACCAATTTCTATCAAACCCTTCTTGAACATATTGAATCGGTTCCCGGCGTGAAAGCTGCCGGATCGATTGATGTGACCCCGTTTCTTGGCGGCAACACCCACAGTTTTTATGTCGAAGGTACGCCGCAACCTGAAAGAGGACAATCGCCAGAAATCAATGTCCGCACCATCAGCCCAGGCTATTTCAATGTCATGGAGATTCCGGTTATTGAAGGGCGCGAATTTACCAATAACGATAATCAGCGAGCGCCAGCGGTCGTGGTGGTCAATCAAACCATTGCCAAAAGAACTTTTCCAAATGAAAACCCTATCGGCAAACGGTTGATCTTTTTCGGCGACACACCGACCCCGTTTGAAATTGTTGGCATTGTCGGAGACGAAAAAGTAAATAGTCCCGATTCGCCAACCACCGGCGTGGTCTATTTTCCGTTCTTACAGGAATCGAGCACGGTCATCGGTTTTATCGCCCGCACGACTTCCGACCCGAACAAACTGGCGCAAGCCATTCGCAGCGAATGTCAATCGCTTGACCCTGACCTGGCGGTTTCGGGTGAAACCACCATTCAAAATATACTCGATAGCTTACCTTCGACCTTTGCGCGTCGCTATCCGGCTTATCTGATTGGACTGTTTGCCCTGACTGCCTTGTTGCTCGCAGTGATTGGCATCTACGGGGTGATTTCTTATTCGGTCACCCAACGCACACAGGAAATCGGCATACGGTTGGCGCTTGGCGCACAGCGTTTGGATGTCATCAAATTGATTTTAGGGCAGGGCGTAAACCTTATCGGCACTGGCATCGTCATTGGGTTGGTTGGCGCATTTTTCGCGACGCGATTTCTGGAGAGCTTACTCTTTGGTGTAAGCGCCACAGACTTTTCAACTTTCTTTCTGGTTGCCTCAATTATCGCAGGAGTGGCTCTGGTAGCCTGTTTGGTGCCCGCGCGTCGCGCCGCCAAGACCGACCCGATGGTCGCGCTCAGGTATGAATGACAGTGGAGGAATGAAATGAAAGACCTGCTTCAGGATTTACGTTATAGCTTCCGATTGCTCTTTAAAAATTTTGGCTTCACCGCCGTGGCGCTGATTACCCTGGCGCTCGGCATCGGGGCAAACAGCGCGATTTTCAGTGTCGTCAATACAGTGCTTTTGACGCCGCTGGCATACAAAGACTCGGAACGCCTGGTGATGATGAATCATCGCTACCCCAAACTTGATTTGAACGCTTCGGTTTCTGCTGTTGGTTTTACGCATTACCGTGACCAAAACCAGAGCTTTGAAAACATCCTGGCGTTTAATATGTGGCAGGTGAATCTCACAGGCGCAGGTGAACCTGAACGATTGTCAGGTCTCACCGTAACCCCGACCTTTTTCCCGACGCTTGGCATTGACCCCGCAAAAGGGCGCGTCTTTCTTGCCGAAGAAGATCAACCGGGACGCAACAAAGTAGTTGTTCTAAGTGACGGATTGTGGCGCAGACGATTCGGCGCTGACCCGAACATCTTGAATCAATCCATCACCCTCAACGGCGAAAGCTATAACGTCATTGGCATCATGCCTCCGAGTTTTCAATTTGGCAGAGAGTTTGCGCAGACCGTTGATTTATATGCGCCGCTGACTTTCACCGAAGCGCAATTGCAACCCAATCGCTGGCGCAATGAATTCCTCACGGTTTTAGCGCGCCTAAAACCTGGTGTGACGTTTGAGCAGGCGCAGACCGAAATGGATTCTATTGCCGCCAATGTCAGGCAACAATATTTCACCGGCAGCGATGCCAGCGACCCCGGCAGTTGGGGATTGCGCCTGAGACCGCTTCACGAACTGATCGTTGGCGATATTCGACCGGCGCTTCTGGTGTTATTGGCAGCAGTCGGATTGGTGTTACTGATTGCCTGCGCCAATGTCGCCAATTTACTTCTGGCGCGCGCCGCATCGCGTCAAAAAGAGGTGGCGATTCGTGTGGCGCTCGGTGCCAGTCGTATGCGCATGATTCGCCAGTTTTTAACCGAGAGCGTAGTGCTGGCGTTGATTGGCGGTACACTCGGAACCTTACTTGCCATCTGGGGAATCAACGCCCTGTTAAAACTCAATAACGATTTGATTCCGCGCTCGCAGGAAATCGGTCTCGATAGTCGCGTTCTAATATTCACACTGGGAATCTCTTTACTGACGGGAATTCTTTTCGGCTTGGTTCCGGCGCTGCAATCTTCAAAAACCGATTTGCACGATACCTTGAAAGAAGGCGGACGAAGCGGCGCAAGCGGCACCAAACGCAATGTCCGTAGCGCGCTGGTGGTTGCAGAGATAGCTCTGGCATTGGTGCTCTTGATTGGCGCGGGATTGTTGATTCGCAGTTTCACAAAACTTCAAGACGTAAGCCCCGGCTTCAATCCTGAAAATCTCCTGGTCATGCAGGTGGCGTTGCCCGGCAATCAATATAATGAGCCGCAAAAGATAGACAATTTTTTCCAACAGGCGCTGCAAAGTATTCAAGCGTTACCAGGGGTGCAATCCGCAGGCGTTGCCTCGACTGTGCCGATGAGCGGCAACAATTCGAGCGGCAGTTTTGCCATCGAAGGCAGAACCGTTCAACCGGGCGAGATGGCTCCCTGGGGAAATCGCTGGCAGGCGGGAAGCAATTATTTTCAAACGCTGAATATCCCTTTGATTAAAGGGCGATTTTTTGATGACCGTGACGTGCTGACCTCGCAACCCGTAGCGATTATTGATGAGACCATGCAGCGCAAGTTTTGGCCTGATGAAGACCCGGTTGGCAAGCGCATCAGTTTTCAACGCGACCCGCAAGGCAACCCCATCTGGCGCGAAATTGTTGGCATCGTCGGTCACGTGCGCCACAGAGGACTTGAAGGTGAATCGCCCGTGCAATATTACCTGCCGCATCGTCAACTGGCAGGCAACGGAATGTTTGTGATTGTACGAACCGCAAACGAGCCTTCCGGTCTGGCGTCCGCTGTGCGCGGCGCTATTCAATCGGTTGATCGTGACCTGCCGGTTTATCGCGTCACGACGATGGAACAGGTGGTCACCGATTCAATGACCCAGAGGCGATTTGCCATGACCTTGCTTGGCATTTTTGCGCTCGTGGCGTTGATTCTGGCATCGGTTGGACTTTACGGCGTGATGGCTTATTCGGTCACTCAACGCACCCACGAAATCGGCATACGCATGGCGCTTGGCGCAAAATCCGGCGATGTATTGAAGATGGTTGTCGGGCAGGGAATGGTGCTGGCGGTCATTGGCTTAGGGATAGGTCTGGTCGCTGCATTCGGCTTAACCCGATTGATGACCACGCTCTTATTCGGTGTGAGCGCCACCGACCCGCTTATCTTCGCCATTTTGCCTTTGCTGCTTGCCGGTGTGGCAGTGGCAGCGAGTTTAATTCCGGCGCGACGCGCAACCAAAGTCGAACCCATTATCGCGCTCAGATATGAGTGAGATTTTCTAAATTTTTGTTTTAATGATTCAAATTCAGCAAAGCCAAAAGAGAAAAAAGAGACAAGAGATTTTATGGATAATTTAATTCAAGACTTACGCTATGCCTTTCGAGCCTTGCTCAAAAAACCATTTTTCGCAGTGATTGCCATAATGACTCTCAGCTTGGGGATTGGCGCAAACACCGCCATTTTCAGTGTGGTCAATGGCGTCTTGCTTCGCCCTCTGCCGTTTCCTGAACCTGAACGTTTGATGATGGTCTATAACACTTCGGGTAAAGAAGACCAGGGCAGCGCGACCTACCCGGACTTTAATGATTGGCGCGAACGCAATCAATCGTTCACCCAACTGGCAGCCTATTCGACCAGAGATTTCACCATCACAGGCGTCGGCGAACCGTTTCGTTTGCGCGGCGCGATGGTCACACATGAATTATTACCGCTGCTTGGCGTGAGTCCCGAACAAGGTCGCTTCTTTAGCGCCGAAGAAGATAAGCCGGGCGCGCGCGCAGTGATTCTCAGCCATCGCGTATGGCAGGAATATTTCGGTTCCGAAGGTCGATTACCTGAAAAGCCCATCAACCTGAACGGGCAAAATTACAATGTCATCGGGGTGATGCCCGCTGGATTTGTCTTTCCGATTCAGACCGAACCAGTAATCGAACTATGGACGACAACCGCAACCATGCAGGAAGGTCGCGCCCCGCTTACTGCGCAACGCGGCAATCACGCGCTGGAGGTTATCGGTCGTTTAAAAGCTGGTGTGACGCCGGAACAGGCGCAAGCCGAAATGAGTTTGATAGTCAGCGATATTGCTCAACAGTTTCCCGATACCAACTCGGAATTCGGTGTGCGAGTCGCCGCGTTGCATCAAGACCTGATTCGCGATTTCAGTCTGGCGCTGTGGTTGCTGTTCGGCGCGGTCGCCTGTGTATTGCTGATTGCCTGCGCCAATGTTGCCAATCTTTTACTGGCGCGCGCCACTACCAGACAAAAAGAGGTGGCGATTCGCACGGCGCTTGGCGCGAGTCGTTGGCGCATTATTCGCCAGTTGATTACCGAAAGCCTGTTGCTTTCAGTAAGTGGCGGGATGTTGGGAATGTTGATTGCGATGTGGGGAACCGACCTCGTGTTGTCATTGGTTCCGAAAGGCTTGCCGCGCGCCGCAAGCATCGGCTTTGATGCCAGCGTTTTGATTTTTACAACGCTTATTTCGGTAGTCACCGGGTTGCTTTTTGGCATTGCTCCGGCGTTGCAGATTTCCAAAACCAGCCTGACGCAATCCTTGAAAGAAGGCGGACGTAGTGCATCGGGCGGCGCACAGCACAATCGCATTCGCAGCGTTTTCGTGGTCGCAGAAGTCGCCATCGCATTGACGTTGCTGGTAACCGCAGGACTGTTAATCAACAGCTTCTTTCGCTTGCAAAATCTCAAGCCCGGTTTTGAAACCACCAACCTGTTGAGTTTTCGTCTGGGACTTCCCGATACGCGCTATCCGCAGGAACAACATCTGACGAATTTTTATAACCAACTCGCCTCGCGCATTGAAGGCATCGCCGGTGTAAAAGACGTCGCCTACATTACGGCTTTACCATTTAGCGGACAGGGCGCAGGCGTGGGCTTTTCCATCGAAGGCGAGCCAGGCGAACCCAATCGTCCGTTCCCCTATGAAACGGATTTAAGAACCGTAAGTAGCGGTTATTTTCACGCGATGGGAATTCAACTTTTGAGTGGCAGAGATTTTGATGAACGCGATACTTCAACATCAAATCAAGTCGTCATCATCAATGAAACCCTGGCGAATAAATTTTTCCCCAATCAAAACCCGATTGGCAAACGCATCAATCCGAGTTTTGCGACCGATGATCGCGGCATCCTCATGCGCGAGATTATCGGCGTCGTCAGTGACATCAAACATCGAACCTTGAATGAAGAACCGCGCGCCGAAGTCTATATCGCTTATCCACAGAATCCCCGCCCGACCATGTTTTATGTGGTGCGCACCACCAATGACCCGACCGCTACGGTTGCGGCGATTCGCAGCGAAGTTCAATCGCTTGATAAAGACCTGCCGATGTACAACATCAAAACCCTTGATCAATACATCTCGGCATCGGTATCGCAACCGCGATTCAATATGCTGCTGCTTTGCATTTTCGCCAGCGCCGCGCTGCTTCTTACCATCGTCGGTCTTTATGGGGTGATGAGTTATGCGGTGACACAACGCACCCACGAAATCGGTGTGCGCATGGCGCTTGGCGCGCAGACCGGCGATGTAATAAGGCTGATTGTCAAACACGGATTGAAACTGACATTCATCGGCATTGCCATAGGTCTGGCTGGGGCGCTGGCACTGGGTCGCATCACCGAAAGTCTGCTTTTCGGGGTCACGGCATCCGACCCCGTCACCTTTATTGTCGTGTCTTTGATTTTGACAGGAGTGGCTCTGGTAGCCTGTTTGGTGCCGGCGCGCCGCGCCACCAAAGTTGATCCCATGATTGCGCTCCGCTACGAATAGCGCGAATTGAGAAGAGGAAAACCATGCAAACTTTGATACAGGATTTACGTTATGGCTTACGAATGCTCATGAAAAAACCAGGCTTCACCTTTATTGCCATATTGACGCTGGCGCTCGGCATCGGCGCGACCACCGCAATCTTCACCATCATCAACTCGGTGTTGCTGCGTCCGCTGCCCTATCCTGATGCTGAGCGATTGGTCTATGTCGGACAGAAATTCAGGAGCGGTTTAGCCGGTTCGGGCGAACCCAAGTTTCTTTTCTGGCGCGAACACAATCAATCGTTTGAAGCGCTCGCGGCTTACTCAAATTTTGGCGGCGCGGGTGGCAATTTATCGAGTGGAAACGAGCCGGAATTCGTCAGAGGGTTGCGGATTTCCGAAGATTTCTTTCAAGTGCTCGGTGTTTACCCCGCGCTCGGTCGTCCGTTTACCCAAGCCGAAGACACACCGGGCAGCGCCCCCGTGGCGATTTTAAGTGATGGATTGTGGCAAAGGCGATTTGGCGGCGACAAAGATTTGCTTGGTAAAACCGTTCTGCTCAATGACCAATCCGTAACCATCGTCGGAATTTTGCCCAAGCATTTTCAGTTCAGTGAATCAATCGATTTATACGTGCCGTTGAAGGCGCGACCCAATGCCAATTATGACCCGAACGCCACCGTCGTCGGGAGATTGAAATCGGGCGTGACCCTTGAACAGGCAGCAAGCGAATTTCAATCGATTGCCGACGAGTACCGCGAGGCTTTTCCCAAACAGATGCAGGAGGGGGAAAGCGCAGGCGTCAGACCCTACAAAGAAATTTTCACCGAAGATGTAGAAAAATTGTTGTGGATATTGTTTGGCGCGGTCGGCTTTTTATTGTTGATTGCCTGCGCCAATGTTGCCAATTTGCAACTCACACGCGCCGCCGGACGACAAAAAGAGATTGCCGTGCGCCGCGCGCTTGGCGCTGGCAATGGGCGCATCATTCGACAATTACTGACCGAAGGCGTGTTGCTTGCGCTCATCGGCGGCACCGCCGGTTTGTTGCTGGCGGTCTGGGGTACGGAAGTTTTAATTGCCGCTTTGCCACAAGGCTATTTGCCCAATGCCTCGCAGATCAAAGCCGACGGTTGGGTATTGGCATTTGCAATCGTGGCAGCGATCATCACAGGTCTCTTATTTGGACTCGCTCCGGCGTGGCAAGCGGGCAAAGTCGATGTCAACCAGACGTTGAAAGAGAGCGCCGGCAGAGGCACCGCCACACGCGGGCGATTGCGCGGCGCATTGGTGGTTGCCGAAGTCGCTTTGTCGCTGGTCTTGCTTGTCGGCGCTGGATTATTGATTCGCACCTTTGCGAATCTGCTCAATGTCGAACCGGGCTTTGACCCGCGCAATGTATTGACCTTTCAGGTTGCCCTGAACGGGGCGCGTTACGATACGACCAGTGAAGCGGCGGCTTTTTATCGCGATGCTACCGAACGCATAAAAGCTCTGCCGGGTGTCGAATCAGCGGCGGTGGTGAATAAATTACCGCTCGATTGGCAATTCAACATGCCGGTTACTTTTCCCGAAAATCCCGACAAGGTGCAATCGGTGCAGTTGCGCATGATTTCACCGGAATATTTCAAGGTGATGAAAATCGCTTTGCAACAGGGCAGAGAATTCAATGAAGCGGATAACCCGGGCGCAGCGTCGGTGGCGATTATCAATGAAGCCTTTGCCCGCCGCTACTTTAATGAAAAGAATCCGCTCAACCAGCAACTCACCGTCGGGCGCGGACTGGGTGACCCGATGCGCCAGATTGTTGGGGTGATTGCCGATGTCAAACAGATGGGTCTCGACAGTGATGCCCTGCCGATGGTTTTCGTACCGATTCCGCAAATGTCCGACAAATTGATGGCGGTGGTTCGTGCGTTTACGGTAGCGAATTTCACCGTGCGAACCCGTGTCGCGCCGCTCAGTTTGAGCAAGGCGATTAAGAATGAAATTGCGACGCTTGATGCGACGATGCCGGTCTCGCAGATTTTAACAATGGAAGAGGTCGCCAATCGTTCAGTCGCTTCGCAACGCTTCAATATGTTGATGCTCGCGCTGTTTGCGGGACTCGGTTTGTTATTGGCAGCCGTGGGAATTTATGGCGTGGTTTCAAATGTCGTGGCGCAACGCACCAATGAAATCGGTTTGCGAATCGCCCTCGGAGCGCAATCGGTTGATGTCGTGAAACTGGTGGTCAAATACGGATTGGGGCTTGCCATCTCAGGGATTGGCTTGGGATTGATTGCTTCATTCGGATTGACCCGCTTGATGAAAAGTTTTCTGTTTGGCGTGAGCGCCACAGACCCTTTAACCTTTGTATTAATTTCAATATTGCTCATCACTATTGCACTGCTTGCTTGTTACATTCCGGCGCGACGAGCCACTAAAGTCGATCCGATGATTGCCCTGAGATACGAGTAATTGCAATGAGCTGTTAAAGATGTTCGGTTCAATCAAGCAATCGCGGAACCGGTTATCGAGAAAATCATGGATCATTCGCAACCGTCACTCAAACAGCCTTGCACAACCGACATCTTCCGTTAAGAGAGGAAGTAATGGAGATATTATTTAAAGATATTCGCTATAGCCTGCGCTCGTTACTTCAAAATCGCAGTTTTACCATTGCAGCCATCATCACTCTCGCCTTAGGCATTGGCGCGAATACGGCGATTTTCAGTGTCATCAACGCGGTGATGCTGAGACCCTTGCCGTATGCGGAACCCGAAAGGTTGGTGGTTCTCGGCGAATCCATTCCTGATGAAAAGACCATCGACTATGAAATCTCTTATCCGAACCTGCTTGAGTTGCAATCACAGAATCAATCCTTTGAGCAGGTCGCCGCTTTCGGATTTAACGAATCTGTGCTGAAAGGCAAAGATGAACCGGCAACTGTTTCAACCATGCTGGTTTCTGCAAATTTCTTTTCCGTGCTTGCTGCAACCGTCGAACAGGGGCGCAGCTTTATTGAATCCGAAGACCGACCGGGAGGTGAAGCGGTTGTTGTCATCAGCCATCATTTCTGGCAACAACGATTTGGTGGCGACCCTGATTTTATTGGCAAAACCATTAATCTGGACGATGAGCTTTATACAGTCATCGGCATTATGCCCGCAGATTTTAAATTGCCAGATGAGCGCATAGAGGTGTGGATGGCAGTGGGTCGCCTCGCTGACGAACCATTTATGAAAAACCGCGCGGTGCATTTTCTTTCGGCGATAGCGCGACTCAAACCCGATATCACGCTTGAACAGGCGCGTGCTGATATTGAAACCCTTGCTACTCGCATTCAGCAACAGTACGCCAGTGAAGACCCTGGACATGGCTTGCGACTTACGACATTGCAAGCGCGTATAGTGGGCGATTTGCGTACTGCATTACTTGTGCTTTTCGCTGCGGTTGCTTTTTTACTTTTGATTGCCTGCACCAATGTCGCCAACCTGCAACTTACGCGAGCGCTAGGGCGACAAAAAGAACTGGCAATTCGCGCAGCGCTTGGCGCAAGTCGCCTGCGTATTGTTCGTCAATTACTTACCGAAAGTTTAATACTCGCCCTATGCGGCGGCGCTTTTGGCGTGTTGCTGGCTCTATGGGGGGTTGACGTGCTGGTTTATCAATTGCCCGAATCATTCCCGCGCGTAAAAGAGATTGGTGTTGATCGGTTCGTTCTCGGTTTTGCCCTTCTGGTTTCGGTTTTATCAGGTGTGCTATTTGGCTTGCTTCCGGCAGTCAAAGCGGCAGGCGCAAAGTTAAACGAAACGCTCAAAGATGGTGGCAAGGCGCTTTCGTCGGGGCGAAGTCGCGCGCGTAATGTATTGATTATCACCGAAGTCGCCCTTTCACTCATTTTGTTAATCGGCGCAGGGTTGATGATGAAAAGTTTCTGGCGATTAACCAACGTCAATCCGGGATTTCAAGCAGACCATCTGCTGACCCTGAATATCTCTTTGCCGAGAACGAAATACCAAAGCCGCGAGCAGGTCATCAATTTTTATAAGCAACTTCCCGAACGATTGGAAGCGGTTCCGGGTGTTCAAGCCGTCAGTGCCGTAAATGCTCTGCCAATCAGCGGCGGTGATTCCCACGGCGAACTAGCGATTGAAGCTCGTCCATTTAATCCCGGGGAAGCGCCTGCGGCGAGCTTTCGCCGCATTTTGCCAAATTATTTTCGCGCAATGGGAATCGTCTTACTGAGCGGTCGTGAATTCGATAAGCGCGATGAAAGCGGCGCGCCCGATGTGACGATTATCAATGAAACGATGGCGCGGCGTTATTGGCAAACCCCTGAAGCCGCGATTGGGCAACGAATCAAAGTTGGACCGGCAGAAAACGAACCCTGGTTGACTATTATCGGGGTTGTCGGTGATGTCAAACACGAAGGTCTGAATGCGGAACCAGACCTTGCTACCTTTGAACCGCACTCAAAACGACCGCGCATGACCATGAATTTATTAGTGAGAACCCATGTTGAACCCACCAGCGTACTCCCTTCTGTACGCCGGGAACTTAAAACGGCAGAAAGCGAACTGTTGATTGAGAAGGTGAGCACCATGACGGAACGCATTGATAAATCGGTTGCCCCTGAGCGGTTGAATGCGATTTTACTTGGTATCTTTGCTGCGGTTGGGTTGTTTGCCGCAAGTATCGGGATTTATGGGATGCTGGCTTTTTCCGTAACCCAGCGTACACGCGAAATCGGTATTCGCCTCGCCCTCGGAGCAAAGCGTGCTGATATTCTGAAAATGGTTATCGGGCAGGGATTGCGATTGGTGGTTGTAGGCATCGCGTTAGGTTTACTGGCTTCGCTTTGGTTGATGAGGTTGATGGAGAAGTTGTTATTTGAGGTTCGCCCAACTGACCTTTCAACCTTTGCAGTGATTTCTTTGATTTTGACAGGAGTGGCGCTGGTAGCCTGTTTGGTGCCCGCGCGACGAGCCACGAAAGTCGATCCGATGATTGCCCTGAGATATGAATAAAACAATCTTCAAATAAGAAATTGGGAGGAGTATGAATACATTTTTACAGGATGTGCGTTATGGATTTCGTCAGTTGATTAAAAATCCATTGTTCTCGGTGATTGCCGTTTTGACCCTGGCGCTTGGCATCGGCGCAAACACAGCGATTTTCAGCCTGGTGAACACCGTATTATTGCGCCCCTTTCCGGTGCATCATTCCGATCAACTTGTCAGTTTGAATGTCGAAGGGAAAGACGGCGGGATATCGACATTTTCTTACCCGGACTTTAAAGATTTTCAGGAGCGCAATGAAGTTCTTGATGGCATCTATGCGACGCGCATTACGCCCATGAGTCTCAGTCACAAAGGCAGCAATGAACGCATCTGGGGTTATGAAGTATCGGGGAATTATTTTGAAGTGCTTGGCATACAAGCCATCAAAGGTCGGATTTTTACCAACGAAGCAGACCGCGTCAAACTCTCTAGTCCGGTCATCGTTTTAAGCTACGCCTGCTGGCAAAATCGTTTTGGTGGCGATGCGGCAATCATTGATAAAGAGGTCATCATCAACGGGCATACCTTTAAAGTGATTGGCGTGACCCCGGAGGGATTCACGGGAACCGAACTAATTTTCTCGCCGGAAATTTTTGTCCCCATGACCATGCTGGAGTGGATTGAACCCGGCAGCACCTGGTTGGAAAAGCGGGGCACGCACAATATCTTTGTCAGCGGACGGCTCAAGGAAGGAGTGAGTCAACCGCAAGCCGAAACCGCTTTAAATATTCTGGCAACCCAGCTCGCCAACGAGTACCCGGATACCAACGAAGGCATGCATCTTTCACTCGGTGCGCCGGGTTTTATTCTGCCCAGTATTCGCACCGCTTTTGTCAGTTTCTCTTCGATTTTACTGGCAATCGTTTCGCTGGTTTTATTGATTGCCTGCACCAACCTCGCGAGTTTGATGATGACGCGCGCCACCAAACGCAGTAAAGAGATTGCCATTCGCCAATCGCTGGGCGCGAGTCGCTGGCAGTTGATCAGACAATTGCTCACCGAAAGTTTATTGCTATCGCTTTTGGGTGGCACTGCCGGATTATTGCTGGCTTCGTGGATTGTTGATGCGGTGCTGGCGCTCAAACCCCCGATTGATTTGCCGGTCACTCTGGAATTAAAAATCGACTGGCGGGTGATGGTCTTTTCACTGGCAATTTCGCTCATCACCGCTATTTTGTTTGGTTTGATTCCGGCGTTGCAGGCGACGAAAACCGATATTGTTTCAACCCTGAAATCGGAAACCACAATCGGCGGTCACCATCGTTCGCGGATTCGCAATAGTCTGGTGGTGGCGCAGATTGCCCTGTCGCTCATCTTGCTGGTTGCCGCCGGACTGGTGTTGCAATCGCTCAAGCAACTGCAAACCCTTGATGTCGGGTTTCAGGTCAGTAATGGCATCGTGATGTCATTTGATATTGGCTTGCAGGGCTATGATGAGGCGCGCGGACAGCAGTTTCAAAAGCAAATATTAAATCAGGTGAGGTCGCTACCGGGTGTGAAAGCGGCTTCGCTTTCAGACCTTTTTCCCTTGAGTGGGAATTATTCAAATAACGGCATCTATGTTGAAGGACAACCGACCGCGCGCGGCATGAATGTTCCCAATGCCCTGGTTGGGTCTGTGGCTCCCGAATATTTTAAAGCGATGGAAATTCCTGTGCTTGAGGGGCGCGAATTCACCGAGCAGGATGAACAAAATAGTCGGCGTGTGGTGGTGGTCAATGAAGCTTTCGTGCGGCGATTTCTCCCGGAAGCCGAATCGCTTTCGCAAGCTATTGGCAGACGGTTCAGTTATCGAAGCAGCGAAGGTCCGTTTATGGAAATCATCGGCATCGCCAAAAACGGAAAATACTGGAACATCACCGAAGAACAACAACCCTTTTCCTACACTCCGCTACAGCAAAGCTATAACTCTTATACCACGCTGATTGTCCGTGGTGTGACGGATGCCCGTCCATTGATTCCGCTGGTGCGCAATGAATTCAGGAAACTTGATGAAAATCTTCCGGTTTTTGGCGAAAAGACTCTGGAAGAACATCTCGGATTTACGCTGTTTCCGGCGCGAGTTGCAGCAACTTTATTGAGTGGCTTCAGTCTGGTTGCGCTGATTTTGGCAACCCTGGGAATTTACGGGGTGATGTCGTATTCTGTCGCGCAACGCACGCGTGAAATCGGCATCCGCATGGCGCTTGGCGCAAAGCGTAGTGATGTTTTGCAGTTGATTTTGAAACAGGGAATTCGCATGGCAGTGATTGGCATGATTATTGGTCTGGTTGCCGCTTTTTCGCTCACCCGATTAATGTCAGGATTGCTTTACGGCACCAGCGCCACAGACCCCTGGACGTTTACGTTGGTCTCTATAATTTTAGCAAGTGTGGCGTTGGTAGCCTGTTTGGTGCCCGCCAGGCGGGCGACGAAAGTCGACCCGATGGTCGCGCTCAGATATGAATAGATTTCAACATTTGGTTTTTAATTCCAAAAACCCCGCAACCAGCAAAGCCGTTTGGTTGCGGGGTTGAATTGAATTGCACATGTGGGATAACTAATTCCCAAAAGCGCACAACGACGTTCAAGGCTCATCCGCTAACCAATCAATAACATCAATTATTTCAGCATTTTTTTGAACTCTCCCGATGGCATAGGAATTGACTAATGCTTTCTGCGATTTCTCAAATGCGCGAGACACCCGGCCTGAAAGATATGGAAACCTGTTTGTGGAAAGGTTTGAAGATGTTTAGTCATTGCATACTCTTGTTAATTCTGGCTTGCGAATTGTTAATGCAATCCGCAGGCTTCGGTAATGAAAAGCCGGATATGGCTTCATGCCTGATTAATCAAGCAAAAGCCCGCACGGTGATGACAACCGAAGATGATGCTTTAAACCCCACGGGTAACGCTTCCGTGTTGAAGCTCGCAGAAAAAGCGGCGCAACTGCATGGATAGAGGTGATTTTCGGTAATTCCGTGTGGCTTCTTTGAGGTTACGCAACCATTCACAGGTTGATTTGCAGAGGAGAAAATTATGACATTCTTTCAGGACTTACGATATGGCATGCGGATGCTGATGAAGCAGCCGCTTTTTACATTGGTAGCGGTGCTGGCGCTCACTTTGGGTATCGGCGCGAATACGGCGATTTTCAGTGTCGTCAATGCCGTGTTGCTTAGACCGTTGCCTTACGAAGAATCTGATCGATTGGTGATGGTGAATGAACGCAGCGAACAAATGGATGGGATGTCCATCTCTTATCCCAACTTTACCGATTGGAAAGCGCAAAACCGTGTGTTTGAAAATTTCGCGGTGTTCAATCGCGGCAGTTATAACCTGACAGGAATCGGCGAGCCTGAACGCTTGCAAGCCGGACAGGTTTCGGCAGACCTGTTCTCGGTTCTCAGAGTCAACGCCTGGCGCGGGCGTGTATTTACCAACGACGAAGACCAGCCCGGCGCACAATCAGTCGTGATGTTAAGTCACGGTTTATGGAAACGACGTTTTGGCAGCGACGAAAAAATTCTCAATCAAGACATCACTTTGAATAATCGCAGCTATACGGTCATCGGCATTATGCCCGAAGGCTTTCTCTTTCCCAGCCGCGTCGATATGTGGGTGCCGGTGGGACCGCTTTCGGCTCAGGAAAGCTGGAAACAGCGCGGCAATCATCCGGGGCTTTATGGCGTGGGGCGGTTAAATCCCGGTGTAACCATCGAACAGGCGCGCGCCGATATGGACAGCATCGCGGAAAATCTCGAAAAGCAATACCCGGATTCCAATCAAGGTAATCGCGTTCGCATCGTTCCGTTGCTTGAAAATTATGTGCAGGACATTCGTCCGGCGCTGTGGATTCTATTAAGCGCGGTCGGCATGGTTTTATTGATTGCCTGCGCCAATGTTGCCAATCTTTTACTGGCGCGCGCCACCACCAGACAAAAAGAGATGGCGGTTCGCGTGGCGCTGGGCGCGAGTCGTTGGCGCATTATTCGCCAGATGCTCACCGAAAGCGTGGTGCTCGCGCTCGTCGGTGGCGGACTGGGTTTGTTGTTGGCAAATTGGGGCGTCGCTTTAATTCTCGCCATCAGCCCGAATGGCATTCCGCGTTCGCGTGAAGTCGATCTCGATCTTCGCGTGCTCGGTTTTACCTTGCTGATTGCGGTGTTGACCGGGTTATTGTTTGGCATCATTCCGGCATTGCAAGCCAGCCGTCTTGATGTGCATGGCACGTTGAAAGAGACGGGGCGCGGCAATACCGGCAGACATCACTGGCTGCGAAGCGGACTGGTAATCGGTGAAATGGCGATGACCTTAATCCTGCTCGTCGGCGCGGGTTTACTGATTCGCAGTTTTTATCAATTGCAACAGGTCAATCCCGGGTTCTCTTACGATAACCTGTTAAGCTTCAGCGTCTCTCTGCCGCAAAAGAAATATCAGACTGATCAACAACGCATAAACTTTTTCCAACAGGTCATTCAAAATCTGCAAAGTACAGCGGGGGTAGAGCATGTCGGCTTGGCATCGGGTCTGCCGCTTGGCAATAACGGCTGGCAGACTTCGTTCACCATTGATGGTCAACCGCCTCCCGCGCCCGGTCAAACGCCGCTTCTGGAAGCCTGTCTGGTGAGTCCCGATTATTTTAAAGCCATGAATATTCCGTTAATTCGCGGACGCTATTTCACCGAACAGGACAATCGCGCGCATTTGACCGAAGAGAAGCTGCGTGGACTCAGCCCGGATATGGCAAGCTATATGGGATTGAACGCGATTATCATTGATGAAGAATTTGCCCGTCGTTACTTTCCCGATGAAGACCCGATTGGCAAACATATTCGGATGGGTGGCACCGATCCGAAAAATCCCGTGGCAACCGTCGTGGGCGTTGTCGGTCGCGTGAAGATGGACGGACTCAATACCGATTCCAATCGCGTGCAAGGGTATTTTCCGTTCCTGCAAACCCCGCAAAGCGGCATGACGGTTGTGGTGAAAAGTTCAGGCGACCCCGTTAAAATGGTTGCCGCTGCGCGCCAGCAGATTCTTGCGGTTGACCACGACCAACCGATTTATGAAATTCGCACAATGGATGAAATCAAATCCGAATCCATCTCAACCGAAAGATTGAACCTCACATTATTAGGCATTTTTGCAGGCGTGGCATTGATTCTCGCGCTGATTGGTATTTACGGAGTAATGAGTTACGCCGTCAGCCAACGCACCAATGAAATCGGCATCCGCATGGCGCTCGGCGCGCAGATTTCCGATGTCATGAAGATGGTGATTGGCGAAGGCATGAAGATGGCGGTCATCGGTTTGAGTATCGGACTCGCAGGAGCTTTTGCGGTTACGCGGTTTATGGAAGGGATGCTTTTCGGCGTCAAGCCAACCGATCTCACGACCTTTGCTGCGGTATCGGTGATTTTGGCAGGAGTGGCTCTGGTAGCCTGTTTCGTGCCAGCCAGACGGGCGACGAAAGTCGATCCGATGATTGCCCTCAGATATGAATAAACAACCAGGAGTATTATGAGAAATTTTGTACAGGATGTTCGTTACGGATTTCGCCAGTTAATTAAAAGCCCGATGTTCACCCTGGTGGCGGTGATTACGCTGGCTTTGGGGATTGGCGCTAACACCGCCATCTTCAGTGTCGTCAATGCTGTGTTGCTTAGACCGTTGCCCTATAACGAACCCGAGCAACTGGTGGCGGTTGCCGAAACCGATACGCGCAAGGTTGAAATTCGTGGGGCGCTTTCCTATCCCAACTATTTCGATTGGCGAAAGCAAAACACCTGCTTTGAAAATTTCGCCTCCTACTATCGCAACAGCATGGCGCTCACCGGTCTGGAGACGCCTGTCGATATTCCTTCGGCTACAGTTTCAGCCAACCTGTTTGCGGTTTTGAAAGCCAATCCGCAACTCGGTCGCTGGTTTACCGAAGACGAAGAAAATCCCAACGGCAGGCTTGCGGTCGTCATCAGTCATCGCCTGTGGCAAAAACAATTCGGCGGCGATCCGAATATTCTTTCACGTTCCATCAAACTCAATGACCGGCTCTTTCAAGTGGTCGGTGTGATGCCCGCAGGGTTTCAATTTCCCATCAAAGCCGACCCGGTTGACCTCTGGGTCACACTCGCCGTTGATGGTATGAAAACCGAGGACGACGACGCGCCAATGACTGAACAACGCGGGGCGCATTTTTTCGAGGGGATTGCGCGTCTCAAGCCCGGCGTTTCGATTGAACAGGCGCAGGCTGAAATGAGTCAGATTGCCAGCACTCTCGAAAAACAGTACCCGGAAGAGAACACCTATCGCGGCATTAAAATTTCTCCTTTTCAAGAAGTGCTGGTTATCGATTATCGCGAAGCTTTGCTGATTATTTTAGGCGCGGTTGGTTGTGTGTTGCTGATTGGCTGCGCCAATGTCGCCAATTTGTTACTCGCCCGCGCTACGGTGCGTCATAAAGAGATTGCCGTTCGTGTGGCGCTGGGCGCGAGTCGCTGGCAAATCATTCGCCAGTTGCTCACTGAAAGTTTATTGCTGGCGGTTGCCGGTGGGGTGCTGGGTCTGTTGCTCGCGTGGTGGGGCACGGAGGCGCTGGTTGGATTGATTCCCGAAGATGTGCCGCGTCTTGCGGAAATCAATATCGATTGGCGGGTGCTGGCGTTTACTTTTGTCGTATCGCTTACCACCGGCATTTTATTCGGATTGGTTCCCGCATGGCAGGCGACCAAAGTTGAATTAACCGAAGCCATGAAAGAGAACACCCGCGGCACCGGCGCATCGCGTCATCGTTCGCGTTTGCGAAACGTATTGGTGATTGCCGAAGTTGCCATCGCGGTTGTGTTATTGATTAGCGCAGGGTTATTGCTGCAAACCTTTCGCAAACTCCAGGATGTGAATCTCGGCATTGATACGCACAATGTTTTATCTGCGGAAATCGATTTGCCTGTAACCCGTTATCCCAAACCCGAACAGGCAGCCGCGTTTTATCAGCAGTTGACCGAACGGTTGAATTCGCTGCCGGGAGTGGTAAAAGCAAGCGCGATTACGCCGATGCCGCTCAGCGGCAATGGCTACCGCACCAGTGTTGAATTTGAAGGGCGGGAATATCCGCAAGGCGAGACGCCGCGTTCCCATTTTCGCGTCATCACCCTCGGCTATTTCGACACCTTGAAAATCGCACAGGTGAGCGGACGCGATTTCAATGAACACGACACCGATAAATCGCTCAAAGTGGTAATCGTCAATGAAACCTTCGTTAAAAATTATTTCCCCGATGATAACCCCATCGGTAAACGTGTGAAACCCGGTGTTTCGGTCAGCGAAAAAGAAGAGCCTTGGCGGGAAATCATCGGCGTCGTCAAAGATGTCCGGCACAGCCAAATCCTCGGACGCGAACCGGACCCGGAAATCTACCTGCCGCACACGCAGTGCCAGTTCAATTTTATGGGATTGGCTATTCGCACATCGGGCGAGCCGGGCGCGATGGCAAAATTATTACAAGCCGAAGTCAATGCCATTGATAAAGATATTCCGCTTTCGCGTGTGAAAACGCTTGAACAATATCTCGGCGTGGCAATTGCCCAACCCCGCTTCAATGCCATGCTGTTGGGAATGTTCGGACTATTGGCTTTGACATTGACCAGCATCGGTCTTTACAGCGTGATTGCTTATTCGGTGGCGCAACGCACCCAGGAAATCGGTGTGCGCATGGCGCTTGGCGCGCAGACCGGCAATATTCTGAGAATGGTTTTGCGACAAGGGTTGATGCTCACGGCAATCGGTTTAGGCATCGGCATCGTGAGCGCCTATTATTTGACCGAACTGCTAGCCAGGATGCTTTACGGGGTTCGCTCGACAGATTTTTTAACTTTCTTGTTTACCAGCCTGATATTGACAGGAGTGGCTCTGGTAGCCTGTTTGGTGCCTGCCAGGCGGGCGGCAAAAACCGACCCGATGGTTGCCTTGAGGTACGAGTAAAAGGAGAAATTTCATGCAATCTTTCCGGCAAGATGTACGATTTGCGCTTCGCGTACTTTTGAAAAATCCGCTGTTCACGCTGGTGGCGACCATTGCTTTGGCGCTGGGGATTGGCGCAAACACGGCGATTTTCAGCGTCGTCAATGCCGTATTGATTCAAGCACTGCCTTATAAAAATGCCGATCAACTGGCGATAGTCTGGGAGCATAATTTTAAACGCGGGCGCGACCAGAATGTGGTTTCACCTGCGAACTACCTCGACTGGAAAGAACAAAACAGAGTTTTTGAAGATATGGCGGTTTTCATTGACCAGCCGGTCAATTTAGTCGGGGGTGGCGACCCGGAAGAAATCATCGCTCAGTATGCCTCGCCGAACTTCTTTTCCCTGCTTGGCGTAAATGCCGAGCGTGGTCGGGTCTTTTCATTGGATGATGGAACAGACGGACAACCCGCAGTCGCTATTCTCACACACGGTTTATGGCAGAGACGATTTGGCGGCGATGCAAATATTGTCGGGCAAACAATTAGTTTGAATCAACGCGATTGTCAGGTCATCGGGGTGTTGCCGGAAAATTTCCAATGGTTCATTAAATCGGGGTCGATTACCGGAAAACCTGCGGAACTGTTTCTGCCTTATGTGCTGCCTGAACAAGCGCGGGTTCGCCGTGGGCGATACCTCTCATCGGTGGCGCGCTTGAAACCGGATGTCTCAATCGAACAGGCGCAATCGGAAATGACTGCGATTGCCCAAGGATTAGAAGCGCAATATAACGATTTCAATGCCAATTGGGGCATCAATGTAGTGCCGCTCAGGAAACAGTTGTCAGGAGAAATTCGTCCGGCTTTGTTGATCTTGGCGGGCGCAGTTTTTTTTGTGTTGTTAATTGCTTGCGCCAATGTCGCCAATCTGCTGCTCGCGCGCGCTTCAACTCGTCAAAAAGAAATTGCCATTCGCAAAGCTCTCGGCGCGAGTCGCTGGCAGATCACCAGACAATTACTCACCGAAAGTCTGGTGCTATCGCTGATTGGTGGAATACTCGGTCTGTGGTTAGCCATCTGGAGTAAAGATTCACTGATTGCCCTGGCTCCGCCCAATCTGCTTAGCGTTCAAAATGTCAAACTTGATGTCTGGACGCTCGGATTTTCGCTGGTGATTTCGTTATTGACCGGATTGATTTTCGGACTGATTCCGGCTTATGAATCATCACGCGATAATTTTCAGGAAACCCTTAAAGAAGGCGGCAAAAATATTGGTGGAACTTCGCGGACGCATCGCTTGCGAAGCGCCTTCGTCGTCGCTGAGATGGCGCTGGCATTGGTGTTATTAATCGGAGCCGGGTTGTTGATGAAAAGTTTAGGTCGTCTGCAAACCGTTGACCCCGGATTTCAGACCGCTAACCTTCTCACCATGCGCGTAATGTTACCTGCCAGTAAATATCCGCAGGATAATCAACGCACAGGGTTTTTCAATCAGGCGCTTGAGCGTTTGAGAAATCTGCCCGGCGTGCAATCTGCCGGAGCTATCAATGCTTTACCGTTTGTTCAACCGCCAGCAGGCACCAAGTTTGAAATTGAGGGGCAACCGAAAGCTGTGGTCGGTCAAGAACCGATCACCAAGGTTTGCGTCACCGATAAAAATTATTTTGACACCATGCGCATTCCTTTAAGAAGCGGTCGCTTTTTTAATGAACAGGAAAACACCCAAGTGCGCCACGTGGTGATCATTAATGAAAAGCTGGCTGAGACCTATTTCCCTGGTGAAAACCCACTCGGCAAACGCATCACGATTGCCATGAAAAACGAAAATTTGCCGACCGAAATCATCGGAGTCGTTGGCGATGTTCGTTACATGAACCTCAACAGTGAGAGCGAACCGATGGTTTATTGGCCGCATCCCGAACTGACCTATTCATCGATGAATTTTGTTATCCGCACCCAGAATGACCCTTTGAATCTGGCGGGTGCGGCGCGTGCCGTGATTGGTGAACTCGATGCTGATCAGCCGGTCGCCGATGTGCGCACCATGGAAAGCATTGTCGGCAACACCTTGGTGAGCGCGCGCTTCAATATGTTGTTGCTTTCGATATTTTCAATGCTTGCGCTGGTATTGGCTTGCGTTGGGATTTATGGGGTGATGAGTTATGCGGTGACACAACGCACCCACGAAATCGGCATTCGCATGGCGCTGGGCGCGCAAACCCGTGATGTCTTGCGGATGATTATCAAAGAAGGGTTGAGCCTCGCACTTTTAGGGACATTGATCGGTCTGGTTTCGGCGTATGGCTTAACCAGACTGATGACGAAATTGTTGTTCGAGGTCAGTTCAACCGATTTTGTCACCTTTATTATCGTACCGCTGATATTGACAGGAGTGGCTCTGGTAGCCTGTTTGGTGCCTGCCAGGCGGGCGGCAAAAACCGATCCGATGGTTGCCTTGAGGTACGACTAGAACCGCAATTCGTCGAACCGGTTTTCCATTTTGATTGCGGGATTTGAATAATTTGCAGAAATCGGCTGGGTGAGCATTTAGCTCCAAAACTCTGCAAGCTACTTTGTATATTCACTTCCCGCAATCAACGATTACCGGATTCAAATCACCTTTCCTCAACCAGGCAATCTTCAGGCACGGTTCACATAGACTATTTGAACCGCTTAGGTGGTAACGATTCGCATAGGCTATGATTGGTTTAATTTGATAACGGAGGATTCATGCAAACCATCTGGCAGGATTTGCGCTACGGCGCGCGAATGTTATTAAAAAAGCCGGGCTTCACTTTGCTTGCAGTATTGACACTCAGCTTAGGCATTGGCGCGAACACGGCGATTTTCAGTGTCGTCAATACGGTATTGTTGAAACCCTTGCCCTACATTGATGGCGACCGGTTGACGCTGATTTGGCAAACCAATCCCAAAATCGAATTTTTTGCCAATCAAATTCCCCCGACCGTCGCCGATTATGTGGATTGGCAAGCGCAGAACCAGACGCTTGAAACCATTTCGCTGATGGGTTCGTCGTCGGTGAATTTAACCGGAAGCGGAGACCCGCAGCGAGCTGGCGCAGCAACCGTCACCACGAATTTTTTTGAACTCCTCAAAGTTAAACCGCGATTGGGCGCAGCCTTTGCAAGCGTCGATGAACAGAACTTAAAGGAAAAAATCGCGGTCATCAGCGATAACCTGTGGCAATCGCGCTTTGGCGGCGATGAATCGATCATCGGTGAAAAAATCCTTATCGACCAGGAAAGCTACACTATTGTTGCCGTTATGCCTTCGGGGTTCAATTTTCCGCGTCAAAACGAGATGCCCAAGCTCGCAGGCATCTATCATCAAACCGACATCTGGATTCCGATTCAATTAACGCCTGAACAGAAAGCGGATCGCGCAAATCATTTCAACACCGTCATCGGACGACTGAAAGACGGCGTTGCGCTTGAGCAGGCGCAAGCCGATCTCAGTGCCATTGCAAAAAGCCTCGAAGAAAAATACCCCAATAACAATGCGGGTTTCGGCGTTCGGATTGTGCCGATTCGCGAACAGGCGGTCAGTGATATTCGTCTGGCATTATTTGTGCTGATGGGTTCGGTGGCGTTTGTGTTACTGATTGCCTGCGCCAATGTCGCGAATTTACTTTTTGTTCGTGCCGCTGCCCGTCGTAAAGAGATTGCAATTCGTCTGGCTTTGGGCGCAAACCGCTTGCGGGTTATTCGTCAGTTATTAACTGAGAGTTTATTGCTATCAGCCATAGGCGGGCTTTGCGGCGGTTTACTGGCGCCGTGGGTAATCGAGTTGTTGATTAAACTCGCGCCGCAAAATATCCCATTGATTGAAAATGTCCAGACAGATAGCCGCGTGTTAATTTTCACGCTGACCATTTCATTGCTGACCGGCATCATTTTCGGATTGGTTCCGGCATTTCAATCTTCGGACATTAAATTGAATGAGGCGTTGAAAGCAGAATCCAAATCGGCAGGCGGAAATCTCCGCCATCGTCGTCTGCGCAAACTGATTGTGATTTCGGAAATTGCTCTTTCGATGATTCTGCTAATCGGCGCGGGGTTGATGCTTAAAAGTTTTGCGAAGCTCTTAAATGTGAACACCGGATTCAATGCATCCCAGGTCATCACCTTCAACCCGGCAATCTCCGCAAAAAAATACACAACCGATGAAGCGCGTCTGGCGATCAATCAACAAATCCTCGAAAGTGTAAAAGAAGTTCAAGGCGTGAAAGCCGTCGCCGCTGCCTCGAACCTGCCGTTGAGCGGTTCGGAAAATATGGGTGGCTTTTATATCGAAGGAAAACCCGTTGAAAACCCTGACCAATCGACCATGGTTGACCGGCGCGCGGTGACGCCCAGTTATTTTTCGACGATTGGCATTCCGCTAGTGCAAGGTCGGGATTTCAATGAATTTGACCGCGCCGGTTCACCAGGCGTGGTGATTGTGAGCGAAGGTTTCGCGCGCCGCTATCTCGCGGATGAAGAAGTGCTCGGCAAACGGCTGAAAATGGGAAGCGCCAATTCCAATCGCCCTTATCTGACCATCGTCGGGGTTGTCGGTGATGTGAAACATTCCACTATTACCGAACCCGCCAGACCGCATGTGTATTATCCGTTTATGCAGCGACCACAACTTGGCATGTCTTTTGTCATCAACGCGGATAGTAATTGGCAAACGCTGGTTCCGTTAATCCGGGAAGCGATTTGGAAAGGGGATAAAGATATTCCGGTTGATTCCATCAAACCGCTGGCGCAACTGGTTGATGAATCGATTTCGCGAAAACGTTTTCAAATGATTTTGCTTGGATTTTTTGCAAGTCTGGCATTGGCGCTTGCCGGCATCGGTATTTATGGGGTGATGGCTTCTGCGGTCGCCCAACGCGCCCAGGAAATCGGCATTCGACAGGCGCTCGGCGCAAAACCTTCGGATGTGATGAAGCTGATTTTCCGCGATGGGTTATTCATTACCTTGAGCGGCGTCGCGTTCGGTTTGATGGGGGCTTTGGCTTTAACCCGACTGATGACCGCTCTGGTTTTCGAGGTGAAGGTAACCGACCCGATAGTTTATTTTGCGGTGACTCTGATATTGACAGGAGTGGCTCTGGTAGCCTGTTTGGTGCCCGCGCGTCGCGCCATCAAGGTCAATCCGATGATTGCGCTCAGGAACGAATAGACGAGCGGTTGATGGTAAAAATAAGCTTTGCCGGGATAGAGTTCGGGTAAAAGTAATAAAAGGAACCTCAACGGGTTTTGGTCGTAATTTATAACGTTCGCTTCTCGAAATTAATCAATCAGCTAGATTTGAAAACCGGTCAATAAAAAAATCCGGTTTGCTTTTGTGATTTCGGACTGCCAATAAAAAATCAGGAGGAGTCAGATGTTACTGACATTCGTTTTTGCGTTTTTATCGCTTTTTCCATCCGCTTCGACTGACGAATGGAAAAAGAGTTTCACCATCGAAAACATTCCGAAATTGCGTGTTGAAAGCGGCGACGCGAATATCCGCGTGCTGGCGTCGGAAAGCAAAACCGTTGATGTTCGGGTGATTTCCGATGGCTATAAAATTGGCGACGATGGCATCAAAATCATTGACCGACAAAATGGCGATAATGTTGAAATCGAAGTCCGTTTCCCGCGTCGCTGGTTTCAAATGAACTGGCGAAGCAAACGTGTGGATATTGAAATCAATGTGCCTCGCGAAACCAATCTGGATTTAAATACCGGGGATGGTCGAATCGATTTATCGGGCGTAAAAGGCGAAATCCTTTTGCGCAGCGGCGACGGCAAAATCAACCTGACCGACGTTCACGGGCGGCTCAGTGCAAAAACCGGTGATGGCAATATCGAGATGCGCAATGTCAAAGGCGAGATTTCGATGAGCACCGGTGACGGGCGCATTGAGGCAACCGGGTTGGAAGGCGCTTTTCGAGCCGAAACCGGCGATGGTCGCTTGCGAATCCAGGGTCGGTTTGACGCGCTCGACATCCGAACCGGCGATGGAGGAATCGAGGCTACGGCTTTGGACGGATCAAAAACCGAATCGAACTGGAGTTTGAAAACCGGCGATGGCGATATTACCTTGCGGCTTCCTGAAACGCTCTCGGCAGATGTTGAAATGCACACCAATGACGGACACATTGATTTGAATATTCCGGTGAGCGTGGTGGGGAGAACCGGCAACAACGAAATTCGCGGGCGTATCAACAGCGGCGGCAAGATGCTTTATTTAAAGACCGGCGATGGTTCGATTCGTCTGGAAAAACTTTAGACCGGAGTTTACTCAGGCTTCTCTATTTTTCAATCATCAACTCAAAAAAAGAATAATTGGGGCGGCTCGGGTCTCAACTATTCTTATTCATTCAGGCTTGTTTCCTGTTCAGCCCACCTTTCTCAAATGTGGGATTTTGGCGTCCCACATCCGCACAGGTGAACATCTTTTTCCATAAAAATATTGATAAAAGCCTGAATATTTCCGGGTTTTTTGCCGGAATTTCATGGCATACGAATTGACTGAATCTATCTGTTGTATTGATGATTAAAGCGAACCCAAACCCGGCAAAGAACCGCTTTTAATTGAACCAGAGGAAAAATTGATGATTGGTTACCGCTTTTTCATGTGTGCGTTCCTGATTTCTGCTTTGCTGGCATACTCGGCTTTCGCAAAAGGAAAAAACCATCTTGCATCAGACCACAACCCGCGAAAAAAAAATCGGCTTGAAAAGTTGAACAAGGACTTCATTGCAACAGCGCGAAATTTTGAAGTGCAAAAACTGGCGGAAGGAGTTTTTGCGGTAATCCGAAAAGACCTTCCGGGATTGATGGTTGATGCCAATAATGTATTTATCATCAACGATGATGATGTTTTTGTGATTGATGCCAACGGCGCTCCGGCGATCACCAGAGAGGTGCTGGCGGCGCTTCGTAAATTGACGAATAAACCGGTGCGCTATGTCATCAACACCCATTATCACGATGACCACATCCGGGGCAATCAGGTTTACCGCGAGGCATTTCCCCAGGTCGAATTTATCGCGAGCAACTTTTCTTTGGATTACCTGCGCAGTCAAGGCGCAGTGAATCGCAAAAACTTTCTCGAAGGCGCGCCGCGATTTGCCGATGACCTGCGTGGTCTGATGAAAAGTAATAAAAGTTTGCTCGGCGGTGAGATGACCGACGAAGAGCGCGCCAGCCTGACGAGTGATTTGAAATTGATTGATTTGGTGTTAAGCGAAGGACAAATTGCCCAAACCATTCTCCCGACCATTACGGTTAAAGAGCGTCTGACATTTCAAAGAGGAAACCGCGTCATCGAAATTTTGCAACCCGGAAGCGGACATACAGCCGGAGACCTGATTGTGCATTTGCCAAAAGAGGGAATTGTCATCACCGGTGATTTAGTGGTTTCGCCGATTCCGTTGGTCGGTAACCCGCAATCACATATCAATGATTGGGCGAAAACTTTGGAAAAAATCATCGCCTTGAATGCAAAAATCATTGTGCCGGGACACGGCTCACTGATGCGCGATGACGCCTATGTCCGACAACTTGCGAATCTGTTTTCGACCATCAAACAGCAGGCAGAGGTCGCGGTTGCCAAAGGGGTGACGTTGGAGGAAGCCAGAAAAACCATTAATCTGGAGGAGTTGAGAAAATCCTTTGTCGGTGATTCCAAAGTGAAAAAAATCGCTTTTAATATGTATGTTGCAGGTCCTGCGGTAGCGGCGGCTTTTCGTGAAGCCAAGGAAAATCAACGGTGAGTAACCTTATGCAAGTAAGCGTGGCTTCCGGCTCAAGAATTTTTATCGATTCAGGAAATTCAAACTGCGAATCGTTAGTTATAATTGAACCGATAATTTCCGAATGCAGATTAAATTTAAACATTGGAGTTAAAAATGAGTGTACCGTTAATTCAAATGCGCGGCATTGAAAAATTCTATCAACACGGAATTTCCAAAACCTTTATCCTTCGACGAATTGACCTCGACATCAAGGATGGCGAATTCGTTTCGATTATGGGACCATCGGGCGCAGGCAAATCCACCCTCCTGCATATTATGGGAATGCACGACAACAGTTGGTCCGGAGAATTTTACTTTGACGAAAAACCCGTGCATAAATTCAATCCCAAACAGCGCGCCGAACTGAGAAACCAGAATATCGGTTTTGTATTTCAAAGCTATCACCTGTTAGACCATCTGACGGTTTACGAAAACCTTGACATTCCGCTATCGTATCGCAATATCGGTAAGCGTGAACGCGACAGCATCGTCTGCGACATACTGGATCGCTTTAACATCGTCGGCAAAAAAGACCTCTATCCGACGCAGCTTTCCGGCGGTCATCAACAGTTGGTCGGCGTGGCGCGCGCGGTGATTGCCAATCCGAAAATGATTCTTGCCGATGAACCGACCGGTAATTTGCACTCCGGGCAGGGGAAAGAAATTATGGAGTTGTTTAAAAAATTGAATGAAGCGGGAACCACTATCGTTCAGGTGACGCATTCGGAAGTCAATGCATCTTACAGCGACCGCACCATTCAAATTGCTGACGGCTGGATTGTCAAAGGTTGGGATGACCAGAGGTAGTTTGCGACACCAAACCGGCTACGGTGGTCGGTTTGGTGTTATCGCTTTATTTTAACAACCGAAAATATTTCAGCAGAAATTGATATAGATTTAATGAAAGACTCACAGAACCCCAAAATTCTGATAGCTGATGACCAGACCGATGTACTGGAGGCTTTAAAATTTTTACTGAAGCCCGAAGGCTATGCAGTCGAAGCCGTAACCTCTCCGCAGGCGATGTTGGCTGCGCTCGAAGAGCAGGATTTTGATTTGGTGTTGATGGATTTAAATTACGCGCGGGATACCACCTCTGGAAAAGAAGGCTTGGATTTGCTTGACCGCATTCAATCTGCGGACAGCACGCTGCCGGTGATTGTGATGACCGCCTGGGGAAGTGTTGACCTTGCGGTTGAAGCCATCAAACGCGGCGCCCGTGATTTCATTCAAAAGCCCTGGGACAATGCGCGGTTGCTGACCATTCTCAAAACTCAGCGAGAACTCGGACAAGCATTAAAAAAAGGTCAACGGTTGGAAGCTGAAAATCGAATATTGCGCGACCAACCGCGTCCCCGGCTGATTGCCGAATCGGAATCCATGAAACCGGTGTTGCAAATCGTTAACCGCGTTGCCGCCTCCGACGCCAATGTCTTAATCACCGGCGAAAATGGCACCGGGAAAGGCTTGCTCGCAAGCGTCATTCATTCGATGTCGTTGCGCGCCGCCAAGCCTCTGGTGACGGTGAATATCGGCAGCATTCCGGAAGGCGTATTTGAAAGCGAAATGTTCGGGCATGTCAAAGGCGCGTTTACCGATGCGAAAAATGACCGCGTCGGCAGATTTGAACTTGCGGAAAACGGCACTTTATTTCTTGATGAAATTGCCAACCTGCCGCTCAGTCAGCAACCGAAACTGTTGAGGGTTTTGGAAACCGGCGAGTTTGAACGTGTCGGCACCTCGAAAACCCGCAAGACCGATGCGCGCATTCTGTCGGCAACCAATTCGGATATTAATCAGGAAGTTGAAGAAGGGCGGTTTCGTCGCGATTTACTTTTCCGCTTGAATACTGTGGAAATTCACCTGCCGCCGCTTCGCGACCGCCGCGAAGATATTCTTATTCTGGCGATTCACTTTCTGCATCAACATTCGCGGCGCTACCGAAAAAATATCGAAGGGTTTGACGATTCGGCGCGACAGGCATTGTTGAAATATTCCTTTCCGGGAAATGTCCGCGAACTCGACCACGCCATCGAACGCGCGGTTTTAATGGCGCAGAGCAATCTGATTCAAGCAGTTGATTTGGGATTGCAGAGAGGGCGCGAGGTGGCGCGGCGATTGGAAGACATGAGCCTCGAAGAGGTCGAAGCCTACCTGATTCAAAAAACCCTTGCCGAGTGTGATGGCAATGTCAGCCGCGCCGCTGAAAAGTTGGGACTCAGTCGCAGCGCCCTCTATCGTCGTTTGCAACGCTACGGGCTGTGATAAACTCTCTTTCTCGACGATGGCTTCAAAGGCGCAAAAACTCAATAAAACTGTAGCCGGAAATCTAAAAACCGCAAAACCTGCTCCCAGAACCCGCAAACTTTCGCATTCCAATTATATATTTTTCATGTCGATGCTCGCAGGACTTCCTGCGGTGATTTTTTCAATGGTGTTTTTGTGGCAGGGCGATTATACGGCTAAAGTGCAATGGACATTTTCGCTGTTGATCATCGGCTTCTGGTTCGGTTGTTCGCTGGCGGTAAGAGAGCGGGTGATCTTTCCTTTGCAAACGCTCTCGAATTTACTCGCAGCCCTGCGTGAAGGTGATTTTTCCATTCGCGCGCGCGGCGCAATGCACAACGACGCGCTCGGCGAAGCGTTATTTGAGGTTAATTCGCTCGGACAGATTTTGCGCGAACAACGCCTGGAAGCTTTTGAGGCGACGCAACTCCTGCGAACCGTGATGACCGAAATTGATGTTGCGGTATTTGCGTTTGATGACGAAAAAAAATTACGGCTGGTAAATCGCGCCGGCGAGAAATTGTTGGCGCAACCGATGGAGCGTTTGACCAAAAGTTCGGCGGGTGATTTGGGACTTGCCGATTATCTCGAAGACGAAGCCATCCGCACGGTTCAACAAACTTTTCCCGGTGGCGCGAGTCGTTGGGAAATTCGCCGCACCACGTTTCGCGAACGCGGCGTGCCCCATCAATTACTGGTGATTTCGGATGTGAGTCGCGCTCTTCGTGAAGAAGAGCGGCTTGCCTGGCAAAGAATCATTCGCGTTCTCGGACATGAATTGAACAATTCGCTGGCACCGATTAAATCTATTGCCGGAAGTCTTGAGAGCATGATTTTCAAAGACCCTTTGCCGGATGATTGGCGCGATGATGCCCGGCGCGGCTTTTCCATCATCACCGGTCGGGTGGCATCACTCACAAGATTTATGGAAGGCTATTCGCGGCTTGCCAAACTTCCGCCACCGCAATATCAACCGGTTGAAATCGGTGCCTTGATCCAACGGTTGGTGAACCTCGAAACGCGAATGAAAATTCGCTTGCTGGAAAACCCGGAAATCGTCATTCGCGCAGATAGTGACCAACTTGAACAACTGCTGATTAACATCATCCGCAATGCCGTTGATGCTTCGCTGGAAACGCGCGGCAATGTGCAGGTGAGTTGGCGACGACGCGGCGATTTTCTTGAAGTGTTAATCGAGGATGAAGGGCATGGCATAGCCAATTCCAGCAATTTATTCGTGCCGTTTTTTACCACCAAACCCAACGGTTCGGGAATCGGCTTGGTGCTCAGTCGCCAGATTGCCGAGGCTCATGGCGGGACGCTGACCTTGGTCAACAAAAAAACCGGTCACGGATGCGAAGCGAAACTGCGCATTCCGACCCGCCTGACGGCTGCTTCACGGATTCAATAAAACTCAAAAAATTGCGGTTTTCCAACGGTTTTTCAATAATTCAAGAAAACCTAAGATTTATTAAGAAAGGTCTACAGGACTTTTAATTTGAAAGGCGCTATGTTGGCGTTGAATGAAGCGCGGGATTGGAGTTTTTATTTTCGGTCAGTCGTGAAAAATCGTGTTCGGGATTTTGCCTTTACGGAAATAGAGAACCGAGACCCGCAGTTCTTTCAAATTTAACCGCATCGAAAACGGATTACCTTTCAATGCAAGGCTGGGACTGTTTTTCGGTGCGGTTCGCTCAAATCGTTCGGGATTTAATGGGATTTTAAAAAGCCTGGACACCTGTTTGCATTTTGGAAATTACCGGTAGTTGTACTATGATGTGGCATCGCGGAACCTGCCAATTATCAATAGCCAAAAAAAATTTACTACTCAATGATGCTAAGTGAGAAACAGCGAGCCTTATTTAGCGTCAACTATCTGCTGATCTAAACCACTGAATTTACCCTATTGGTGACTGAAAGCCGTGCCTGATAAATCGGTTCGGATACTTCACTAAAGAAGGGACAAATCATCAGAGGGTAATGTTTATGAAAACCATAATGAAACGAATTATTTTGTACCGCTTTGGGTTGTTGGTGGCATTCCTGATCACCACCGTAACCTTTGCATTCAGTCAGGCGCAACACAACCATGAAGCCAATTTGTCGGTTTCCAAAGATAATCGCGCGACTTCGACGAAGACAACCGCCGAATCAGCCCGCGCCGCGTTTGAAAAGTTCACTAAACTCAATGGCGAGTGGATGGGGCGCAGCACCAAAGGTTGGGAAGAGAAGGTCAGCTTTCGCGCCATCGCGCAAGGTTCAGTCGTGGTGGAAAACTCTTTCGATGCGCACCCGAACGAAACCATGATGACGATGTTTTATTTGGACCAAGGGCGTTTAATGCTGACGCATTACTGTGTAGCCAAAAACCAACCGCGTCTGGTTGCGTCGTCTTTTGATGAGGATGGCAAAACTATCTCTTTTACTTTTCTGGATGCGACCAATTTGCCCTCACGTGACAATGGGCATATGGATAAAGCGGTTTTCAAATTCATTGACGAAAACACCATCACCACGCAATGGACATGGTATCAAAACGGTAAGGAAAACTGGATGGAGGAAATCAAATTGCAGCGGATCAAGGGAAAATAATTTTCTCGAAATCGTTCCGGCTAAGCTATGGAATCATACGCTGAGCGATGAAAAATCCCGAACCTGCCGTTTTATTGGTTAGCTTGAATAAATGGGCAACGCTTAAATTGAAGGAAAAATAAGCGGGAAGAAAAAGATGAAAATATTGAAGCTTGAAATAAATGAACCTAAGTATTTTGTTGTTTTGACGCTTTTAGTTTTGGCGTTTACACAAGTTGCTGCTCAAAATGAAAAACAAAAGAAGGCAGATATTTCCGCGCCCGTTGAAAAAGTCATTACGCTTGAGAAACGAACCCTTCCTTCAACAGGAGGACTTACTGGCATCAGCAATATCTTTTTCTCAAAACCTAAAATATCCGGCAAAATTTCCTATGGTTTCTCAAAGAAACTGAAGGATGTTGAATATGCAACTATTGTTGACAATAACCCCAGAAATCCCTTAATGGTTGACAGTAAACCCCGCAATTTCTTTTCAGACTTAGTTCCGATAGGCATTATTCGCTACAAGAATAGTGCAGGTGAAACGGAATATGTTGTTGACACCGACGCTGATTTTGATTTCACACGGGAAAAAAAACTGACGTTTCAGACTTTCGGAGATATGCGGATTGCCGATGTGAAGATTCGCGTGCGGGTCAATGTTCCTTTTAGACCGGATTTCAAGCCTATCGGAGATTATCAAATAATCCTCTCAAAAGACGGTTATGTCTATGCTCGAATTAGTGAATATCGGCAGGGGAATATTAAAATCGGGCAAAATTCTTACAAAATAATAATCCGCCCGTCATCAAGAAATAATCCGAGTTTTGACTTATCAAGTAATACAATTTGTTTGCTCGATTTCAATCAAGATGGCGAATTTACGGAAAGATGGCAACTGGACTCAAAAGGCGAAATTATTGCAAATGAAGAAATTAAAATCTCAAACCCTTTTATGATTGATGGGGAAAGGTTTAGGATTGCCGAACTTGATGAAGCTGGAACCAAACTAAAAATTGTCTCGTCAAATGAGGAAACTTCTATCTCAAACGGCTTCAAAGCCCCTGATTTTTCTCTCAAAGGAATCGATAACAGCTCATTTGATTTGCGAAGCCTCAAAGGAAAAATCGTTTTGCTGGAGTTCTGGTCAATCACTTGTCCTTTTTGTCAACGCATTCTGCCCGAAGTAAATTCACTCATTAAGAAAAACAAAAACGAGGATTTTGTCGCCATCGCCGTTGCCAGAGAGAACGATATTGCAGAGGTCAATAAATATCTGGCACAGAATCCAAGGGAAGCCAAAGTCGCCCTGAGTAACGAGGAGATTTGGCAGACTTACAACAGACCAACTATTACGCCGACTTATTATTTGCTTGATAAAAAAGGCGTCATCAGGCTTTCAGGCTATGGAGCATATACGGACCTTATCAAGATTATTGATAAAAAGATTGAAGAAATTCGCAGTCAAAATGAGAGGGTAATTAAATGAAAAGTTTGAGTTTAATTTTTTTGTTATTCGGGTTGTTCAATGCTTCGCTTTTAACAAGCGAACCAAAACCAATTCGGATAGACGTAAATCATTCAAACATAGGTTTTGCCGTTCCGATTGCAGGCGGTTTGTCGAAAGTTCGCGGTAAGTTTTCCGAGTTCAAAATGGAATTGAATTATGACGATAAAGACATCACCAAATCTACTGTTGACGTGAAAATTACTGTGAAAAGTATTGATACGGGAATTAACCAACGCGACGAACATTTACGAACGGCAGATTTTTTTGATGTAGAGAAATATCCCGAAATCACTTTCAAAAGCAAACGGGTTATTAAAAATGGCAAAAAGCTAACGCTCGTCGGCGATTTTACGATGCACGGCGTGACAAAAGAAATAAGTTTTCCTTTCACGATTACGGGCAGACAGTTTGAGGAAAAAGAAAAACTGCTGACACTTGGTTTTCTGGCGGATTTAACCATCAATCGCCGCGATTTCGGAATCAATTATCAACATCAAAGCGTTCCGAATTTTATTGGCGATTTGGTCGAAATTGAACTCAGCATTATCACTAGAGCAAACAAAATTGAGTAAGCAATCCGGTCTGAGAAACAGTTTTGAAAAAAAAGTGAGTTATGAAAAAACTAATTTATTGCGTTTTAATAATTGTCTTTTTGGGCGTTGGAGCAAACGCGCAGTTTCCTGCCGGTTACGGCTGGGTTTTTCCGCGTGAAAGTCCTTCGGCAAGCGTTTCGCAGACGGTTGGAGTTAGCGAGATTACGATTAAATATCATCGCCCGATGGTTAAAGGACGTAAAATCTGGGGTTGCCAGACAACCGACATCAGACCTAATCCAAGCACAAATTACGGATGCCTAGTTCCGAACGGACAGGTTTGGCGAGCCGGCGCTAACGACGCGACGACAATTACTTTTTCCACTCCTGTCATTATCGAAGGTCAGACGCTTTCCGCCGGAACCTACGGGCTGTTTATAATTCCTTCCGAAACAGAGTGGACCATTATTTTTAATAAACGGGCAAGACAATGGGGTTCATTTTCCTATAACGAAACGGAAGATGCTTTGCGTATAAAAGTCAAACCTCAAACATCCGAGCATCAAGAGAGACTTAAATACGATTTTCCCGATGTGTCCAACTATGCGGCGCAAATCGCCTTGCATTGGGAAAAGGTGAAAGTTATTTTTAACGTAACGGTTGAAACCGACAAACTGACTTCCGCCAAAGCAAAAACCTCTTTTGACCCGGCATCGGGATATTTTGCCGCCGATTATTATTATCAAAACAAGACAAATCTCGATGAGGCGTTGAAATGGATAAATGCTGCTTTAGCGTTTGATGAAAACGGCTCGAATTTAATGCTCAAGGCAAAAATTCTGGCGGAACTCAAACGCTACGGCGAAGCCATTGAAACAGCGGAAAGAGCAGTAAAAATCTACCGCGATAAAAAACAAATAAAGCCTCTTGAAGCGGCGGAGAACCTAATAAGTGAATGGAATAAGTTGAAACAGTAAGACCTGTTTGGGATTCAATAGAGATGAAAAAAATAATAAACAGAAGAGAACTTCTTAAATCAATACCTGTTTTGGCAACTGCTATCTCGGTTTACTCAAGCGGTTCGGCAAAAGTTTTTGCTCAAGAAAATATTTCCGTTTCAAGGGATTTAGCGAATATCAAACTGAGGACGACTCCTTCCGAATTCATAAAAAAGAAAAAATTTGCCAAAGTATTCGGCTCAAAAATGGCTTATTTCGAGTCGGGCAAAGGCAATCCGATTGTTTTCTTACACGGCAATCCGACTTCTTCTTTTTTATGGCGAAACGTCATCCCTCACGTTGAAGAATTCGGCAGATGTATTGCGCCTGACCTTATCGGAATGGGCGATTCGGACAAACTCGCGCCAAGCGATGCCAGTCGTTATCATTTTGCCGAACACTATAACTATCTCGAAGAGCTTTTGAGAAAAATCGGGGTAGAGAAAAATGTCATTTTGATGGTTCACGATTGGGGCGGAAGTCTCGGTTTTGAATGGGCAAGCCGAAACCCGGAAAAGGTCAAAGGCCTCGTCTTCATGGAGACATTTATCGTTTCGCAAAATGCCCAAAATACCCCTCCGCAAGTTTCAAATTGGTTTAAGGCTTTTCGCACCCCCGAACGCGAAAAGCAGATTTTGGAAGAAAATTATTTCGTCGAAAAAGTGCTGTTACGACAGTTTCCGAAAATGAGCGACGAAGACAAAGCGGAATATCGTCGTCCGTTTTTGGAAAAAGGCGAAGCGCGTCGTCCGACGATTGTTTTTCCCCGTCAAGTTCCGCTTGACGGCGAGCCGAAAGACGTTCACGAAAAGGTTTCAGCGCATCTCGAATGGATGGCGAAAAATGACATCCCGAAACTGTTTATCAAAGGCGAACCCGGCGGATTGATTCAAGGCGGGCGCGAAAGAATCTGTCGGGCTTGGAAAAATATCACGGAAGTTTCGGTCAAGGGTAATCATTATTTGCCGGAAGAATCGCCCGTTGAGGTTGGACAAGCGATTGCCGAATGGGTTGAGAAATTATCAAAAAAAGTTGAAAAGGTTTAGCCCAAGCGGATTTTAAACAATCAGCGATTCTGTTCAATAAAAGAGGAGATGTTTTAGTGATGGGAAAAGTTTTATTTTTAGCAATTATTTTATTGATTAGCGCGAATTTAGTTTTTGCTAAGGAAAGTCCGACCGATTTTAAGGTTTACGGAGTGAAAATCAATGTTCAGAGTCTTGAGAAAGGGGTCGAATTTTACAGCGGCGTGATGGGTTTCAAAATTGAAAAGATAAATCTTGCGCTCCGCGAAGTTTATCTTTTGAGCGGCGATAATCGAAAAATTATTCTAAAGGAAACTGCCGAAAAACTTTTCCCTGATGAGGGCGATTACTCATGCACGTCATTCGCTTTGCAGGTAAATAGTCTTGATAGCACGTTGAAAAAATTGGGAGAAAAAGGTGTGAAATTTTTTGAAAAAGAAAAGCGCACTGAAGGTATAGGTTTTTCGCTGCATTATTACGACCCGTTCGGCAATATCTTTTCGATGGTTGAGGTTACTATTGGCGAACGCAAAACCATTGATGAACCTAAACTCTACAATTTTGGTTATTACATTCCAGACATACAAAAAGGAATGGATTTTTATTCTACTAAAATCGGTTTTATCGAGCGGACTAAAAAATATATGCCGGAAGATATGCCGCTTTATCACGCCGATAATTCGTTTGGTTTTATGCTCCATCTCAATCGTAAGGATTGGGGTTTGCGAAAAGATGTGAATGGTAAAAATGCAGTTAATCTGGTTTTTTCGACCAAGAATTTGGCTCAGGCGCAAGAGAATCTGAAAAAACTTGGTATCAAGACATCCAAACCGATGCCGTCAATCGGCGGACAATATTTTTCATTTCAAGATAATTACGGTATCAGAGTTGATTTGATTGAATCGTTGTGAGGTGGAAAAGACGGAAAAATCGCCTGCGCCGTTGAGGAATTGATAAAACTATTGAGAGAAATTTGTAATGCAAATGAACATACGATTTTTATCAAAAAATAAATATCTCGCGCTTTTGCTGATTCTGTTTTTTACTCAACAGGCATTTTCTGTTACGACTGCCGAACTACAAGATTTGTATGACCAAAAGCAGTATTTTGATTTGCGCGATAAATTGCGCGAATTTCAAAATGATCAATCCAATGAAGTGATTTTCTTTCGCGGGGCAATCGCTAATAAATTCAATTCTCCGCAAGAATCAATCGCCTTGCTTAATCGGTTTCTGAAAAACGCTTCGCCGAAAGACGAACGTTTGAAAGACTGCTATTTGCTGTTTGCCGACAACTACGCGAAGACTTTTCAATACGCCAAAGCCGCCGAAAGTTACCAAACGTTGCTGCGAAAATTTTCCGGCGAAATGGATGGAAAAGATAAGGCTGATTATGAAAACGGCTTTAGGCTTTGGAACACTTTGAGGAAAGTTCGTCCGCAGAAAGTTTGGTTCCAGGGCGATTCAAGAATTCAAGGTGTTAAAGCCGAGGTTGGGCTAACCGTTCCGGTTGAAATCAACCGATGCCCGAAGGAATATTTGATTTTTGACACCGGCGCGAATCTCTCTGTGGTTACGGAATCCCTTGCCAAAAAGTTGAACCTGCAAATTATCGAAGCCCGGATTGATGTTGGTGGGATTACCGGAGTGAAAACCCGAGCAAAACTTGCAGTAGCCAAAAAACTCAAACTCGGCAATGTCTTGGCGGAAAACGTCGTCTTTCTGGTTTTTCCCGATAAAGCATTGTATATCGAGCCAATCTCCTATCAGATGACCGGATTTATCGGGTTTCCCCTGATTGCCGCGTTGCGGGAAATCACTTGGGTGAAAAATCAAAAGATTTTGATACCTGCCAAACCGCCTAGCCGCACCGCACAAAATCTGGCTCTCAATAATTTAACTCCCTTGATTGAAGGGCATTATCAAGGAAAACGTCTGATTTTCGGTTTCGATACAGGTGCCAGCAACACCAGTTTTTATCAACCGTTTTTCAAAGCATTTGAGGATGATGTCATCAGGAAAGGAACACAAAAACCCGAAAAAATATCGGGCGTTGGCGGTTCAAAAGAGATAAAAGCCTATTTAATGAAAGACATCAAAATTTATTTCGCGGGCAAAGAGGCGACATTTCCAACAGTAAAAGTCTTGACGGAAAAAACGACCGATTTAAGTCAATATGTTTATGGCAATATCGGCAGGGATCTGGTTGACCAATTTGAAAAGATGACCATGAATTTTCAGTCCATGTCGGTAGCTTTTGAATAAAACACTGTGTTCCCGGACGCCGAGCGAATGATTGGAACAAAGATTTTGAGAACGAGGATAACCAGGAATCCTTGAGAGCGCGCTAATGTACGTAAACCCAGCTATGACTAAAAGCATGAAATCGCTTTAATAATTTTGAATTTGTGAGGTTGAGAAAATGCAGTGGCATACAGTTAAAAATAGTTTGGCAGTAATTTTCATTTTCGGTCTGATTATCGGCAGCGGCTTGGCGCAACAACCGCCATCAGCAGCGATGGCAGATGCCAATAAATTATTTCAAGAACAGAAATGGGCGGAAGCCATCAACGCCTATCAGGAAATCGTAAAAAATAATCCCACAGCGGGACAGGCGTGGTATCGGCTGGCATATAGCTTACACGCCACAGGTAAATATCAAGAGGCGGTTGCCGGTTATCAAAAGGTGCTTTCCATCAACTCGAAAAATGCTCAGGCGATGTACAACCTGGCTTGCGCGTATTCAAGGTTGAATGAAAAAGACCAGGCGATTGACTGGTTGAATAAAGCGATTAACGGCGGTTTTCCGCAGCTGAGAGCCATCAAAGATGACCAAGATTTTGATAATCTTCGCAACGATGCGCGCTTTCAAGAGGCGTTGTTGACTGCCGCAAAAATCGCTACGCCGTGTCTGGTCAACCCTGAATATAAACAATTCGATTTCTGGGTTGGCGAATGGGAGGTGTTCAATCCACAGGGGCAACGGGTTGGTAGCAGCGTCATTCAAAAAGTGACCGACGGATGCATCATCTTGGAAAACTGGAGTGACACGGTTGGCGGCAGCGGCAAAAGCCTGAATTTTTATAATCCTGAAACCCACAAGTGGTATCAAAAATGGGTTGGCAGCGGCGGCAATATCACCGAATTTGAAGGCATTTATCAAGACCGCAAGTTGCTTTACGAGAGCTTCAAAGTCAACAAAGACGGCAGCAAAGTTTTAACTCGAATGACGTTTTTTGATTTGGGTTCGGATAAGGTTCGCCAATTCTGGGAGCAATCAACTGATGAGGGCAAGACCTGGTCGCCACTTTTTGATGGAACCTACATCAGGAAAAAAACCGCCCCATGATTTTGTGCAATCCGAGATATTTTTTTCGTTCTCTGAACACCTATCGCAAAATGCATTTTGGCGCGAGCGGATAAAACCCAAAAGGTCTTGAAAAAGCACAAAAGGACACAAAACTGCTTTGAAAATTCGTGTTCTTCGCAACTTTGTGATAAGACCTTTTCCGATGCGCCCCAATGCAACCCGATATAACCTGTGGAGGTCGGACAGTGGATTCAAAAACTATCACGAGAAATCAACCCATCAGCGTGTTGATTTTCACAATTCTTCTTTTTCTGGTTTCAACATCTACCATTCAGGCTGCGCAAATTTCCGTTGAAAAACTTAAAAAAGAGGCTGAAAAAGCGCTTCGCAAAGGCAATTTTGAAAATGCCGAAATCGGCTTTCGTCAATGGTTGGTGGTTGAAGCGCAAAACCCCGATGCCCTGCTTGGACTCGGTTGCGCGTTACTGAAACAGAGTAAACTCGCGCAGGCTTACACCGTGGCAAACGAGGTCATTGCGCTTGACCGGAAATCTGCGAGAGCCTATGCCGTCAGAGGTATGGCGCTGCTGGGTTCGGGCGAGGTGAATCAGGCGCGGCATGATTTTCAATTCGCAGTGAATATCAATGGAAAAGAATCGATGGCGATTGCCGGGCTTTCAATGATTGCGCTGTATGAAAACCGCTTGATGGATAGCATTCAAGGGTTTCGTCGCGCCATCGATTTGGATGGCAAAGAGCCGGACTATTTTTATTACCTCACACAGGCAGCAACGCGCGGCAAACAATACGGCATAGCTGCCGAGGCGCTCGACCGGTTTCTTCACCTCGCGCCGCAAACCGATGAAGAGCGACGGGCGCGAATGCGCGGGCAGGTTGAACTGCTCAGATTTTTGGGAAAACAAACGCGCGTCTATGAAACCGTCGGTGAAGAGAAATCTTCGACCACTTTTGAAATCGTCAGCAATCGCCCGATTTTGAAAATTCGGATAAATGGCAGAAAAGAGCCTCTGCGATTTGTGCTCGATACCGGCTCGCATATGACGGTGATTTCCGACGAAGCCGCCAAGCGGTTAAAGATTAAACCCGTCGCTAAAGGCGGAAAAGGTCGCGGTATCGGTGGTTATTTCAATATCGTTTATGGCTTCTTACATCAATTGGAAATCGGTGGCGCGCGAATCGAAGGCTTACCGATATTCATTCGCCCGTTTATTCAAGATGCCTTTCCGGTTGACGGCTATCTGGGGACTTCAGCCATTGCCGAATTTTTAACCACAGTTGATTACGGCGCAAAACAATTAATCCTGACCAGACAAACCGATAAGCAGGCGATTCAAGCGCAATTCGATTCCGTTGAAACGGGAACCGTATTGCGGACGACTTCAAATGGCTTGTTGAGCGGAGAAGTGAAGGTCGAAGGTTTTGAACAACCGTTGAATTTTGTCATTGATACCGGCGCAACGGTTTCGGTTCTTTCACAGGAGATCGTCGAGAAATCTGCATTGAAAGCTTTTCGCACCAATGAGCAAGCCAATGTATTAGGAGCGGCAGGCATTGAAGAAAATGTCACGACGCTTTCGATTCCGCGTCTGGATTTCGGCGGTCATGTTCAGGAAAACGTGCGCGCGCTGGTTTTAAATTTACGCCCGATTAATGAAACTTCAGGGTTTCAACAGGTCGGAATTATCGGCGGCAATGTCTTGAGAAATTTTCGCGTAACCTTCGATTTTCAGCGCACCCTGGTTTTACTGGAACCCACGAAAGCCTTGAATAGCCCTGTAAAACAGAATCAATTTTTCGACATCGTTGCCGGCATCCGCTTTTAGTTTCCTAAAAGGCGACAGGGGAAATATCAAACTACAGGGGTAATTTTCCCTGTTGCCTGGTTTTCTGAGATTGAAAAGACAGGAACGAAAAAAAATTGCGGCTGAGCGCTTTCTTTTAAAAGATTGAATTTGCCGAAGGTGTTTTGGCATACCACGCTGGGTATTAGTATAAGAGGAGTTTAACAATCGTTGAGAAGCCCGCTTGGGTTACCGTTTGAGTTTTTCTTCGATTAAAAATCTTCTGGTTTATTGCCACTTCGCCTTCGGCACTATTTTTTATAAGCGATGCAAATTTGCTAATTCAATTCTTTTCGGCAGTTTTTTTATGGCATGATGTCGCCTATGAATGCGAAAGAGATTCAGACGAGAATGCGGGCAATGGGCAGTGAAGAGCGGGCGCGGGTTTCTGAGTGGTTTTTCAAAACCGGACCCGGCGAATACGGCGAAGGCGACCTCTTTTTGGGACTGGATTCGCCGACCTTGAGAAAACTGGCGAAAGAATATCGGGCGGCAAACTTTAAAATTCTCTTGTCGCTGTTGAAATCGAAATTTCATGAAGAACGTTTACTGGCATTGTTAATTTTAGGTTTGCAATTTCTTAAAGCTTCGGATGAAGCAAAGCATGAGATTTATCGCTTTTATCTGGCAAATACGCTTTATATCAATAACTGGGATTTGGTGGATTGTTCCGCGCCGCATGTGGTCGGGGCTTTTTTGATTGATAAAGATAAAGTGATACTTGCAAAGTTAGCGAAATCCGAAAGCCTCTGGGAACGGCGCATCGCCATCGTTGCAACACATTATTTCATCAGAAATTATCATTTCGACACGACCTTTAAAATTGCCGAGATGTTATTGCAAGACCGCGAAGACCTCATTCATAAAGCGGTCGGCTGGATGCTCAGAGAAGTTGGCAAAAAACATTTTGAAGCCGAAGAAGCCTTTATGCGCATCCATTATCAACGTATGCCGCGCACCATGTTGAGGTATGCGATTGAGCGATTTCCCGAAGAGTTACGGCAAAAATTTCTCAAGGGGCACATTTAAAATTCCGGATTTTGCTGATGGAAATAAAGCTTGATTTGATGAACGCCGACGACTGGCTTCAGGTCAGAGCGATTTATCTGGAAGGCATCGCCACGCAGAATGCGACCTTTGAAACCACCGCGCCGCAGTGGACAGTGTGGGATGCCGGGCATTTAAAAAGCTGTCGTCTGGTGGCGCGACTCGATGGTGAAGTCTATGGATGGGCGGCGCTTTCGCCGGTATCCGGTCGCTGTGTTTACGCGGGGGTTGCCGAAGTCAGCGTCTATGTTTCTGAAAAAGCGCGCGGGCACGGCATCGGGCGCAGATTGCTCAGCGCCTTGATTGAAGCATCGGAACAAGCAGGCATCTGGACGTTGCAAGCCGGGATTTTTCCGGAAAATCAGGCAAGTGTGGCGATTCATCGGCAATGCGGTTTTCGCGAAGTCGGGCGGCGCGAGCGCATCGGAAAAATGAACGACAGGTGGCGCGATGTTTTGCTGCTTGAACGCCGCAGCCGTTTAATTGTTTAATTCAAGTTATTGACTAATTATTTACGGGATCAACTCGGAGTCCCTTAATCATTGCAAGTGATGCAAGCGCGATTTGCATCCTTAACCATTGAGAGGGAGAGTTTCATGAAAACGTTGTTGTTCACCTTGGGAGTTATCCTGCTGGGTTGTTTCAGTTCTTTGGCGCAAACCGAAAAACCAATTTCGCAATCCGGCGAAGAGCAAGCCATCCGCCTGCAAGCCAATCTCATCAACCTCAATGTCAAAGTCACAGACGCGCAGGCGCGTCCGCTGGTCGATTTGAAAAAAGAAGACTTTGTTATTTTTGAAGATGGAATTGAACAGGATGTCGCTTTTTTTCAACCGGTCAACGCGCCTGTCAATCTGGTTTTGTTGTTGGATTTCAGCGGCAGTACACGTGAAAAAAGAAAAATATTATTCAAAGCCGCCAAGAAATTCGTTGACGCCCTCGGTAAAGACGATCAAATCGCGGTCGCGGGGTTTACCCGAAAATATTATCTGATTTCCGATTTCACCAACGACCACAACCTGCTTAAAAAACGCATCGATGATGCGGATGAAATCAGCGGCGGCACGGCTTATTACGATGCCCTGTGGAAGACGCTGGATTTATTAATGTCCAAACGCGACTCGCGCAAAGCCATCGTCGTATTAACCGATGGCGTCGATAGCTCACTGTATAAAAATCGCGGCAGTTATTCGTATCTGCCGACCACGCATTCTTTTGAGGAATTACTCGACCGCGCCGAAGAAGAGGATGCTTCGATTTATCCGATTTATCTGAATACCTTGAAACCGCCGTCAAAAGGCGGTGGTTTTATCGGCAAATTACTGGGCTTTGGCAAAGAGATGAACGCTTATCGAGAGCGGGCTTACAACGAAGAAAAGATGATTTACGCGCTGGCGCATCAGCAACTGGAAGCCCTTGCCGAGTCAACCGCCGGAACTTTGTTTACCGCCAACCGGGAAGAAGACCTCGAATCGGTTTATGAGAAAGTCGCCGCCGAATTACATCTCTTCTATAGCCTGGCGTATGCGCCGAAAAAGGGCATGGGAACGGGCGAATTTCGCAAACTCGCAATAAAAGTCCATCGGGAAAATGCCAAACCGAAAACCCGCAAAGGTTATTTCGCCAAATAAAAAAATGTGATAACGGGTGGATTCTATTTTTATCTGGTCGGGCAGCAGGGCGACAATCCGGTTCACTTTGAAGGAATCGTTCAGGTGCTGGCGATGAAATCGACAATCACCCTGGCGAGTTCTTCGCCTTTGTCTTCTTGCAGGAAATGTCCGGCATCAGTGATGGTCGTGTGCTTTTGTCCCTGAGTGCCGGGAATGAGTTTTTGAAAGATTACATCGCCGCCGCGCGTAATCGGGTCGCTATCACTGAAAGTGCAGAGAAACGGTTTCGTCCACTGTTTTAAAACTTCCCAGGCTTGGCGATTGGCTTCAGATGCCGGGTCATCCGGGGTAATCGGCACGAGCAACGGAAAAGCTCGCGCGCCGGCTTTATAGGTTTCATCGGGGAACGGCGCGTTATAGGCGTCAATGACATCCTGCGAAGGTTTACCTACCACAGCGCCTTTGATAATTCCGCCCGCGTGAAATTCGGGAATCGATTGCGAATAGTCGCGCCAGCGCAAAAAGGCTTCCGAAGGTGGTCTATCGCCGGTTGGTAAAAAAGTATTTCCGGCAACGATGCGCGAAAACCGTTCAGGATTTTCAGCAACGACTCTGAGTCCAATCAAACCGCCCCAATCCTGTCCGAAAAATGTGATGTTGGTGAGGTCGAGTTGTTTAATGAACTCGGTAATCGCATCGACATGAAATTGATAAGAGTAATCCGATTTTTCGATGGGTTTATCGGATCTGCCAAAACCAAATAGATCGGGCGCGATGGCGCGATGTCCTGCGGCTTTGATGATGGGAATCATTTTGCGATAGAGAAATGACCAGGATGGTTCACCATGTAACATCAACACGGTTTCGCCGGAGGTTCCCGGTTCATCAATGTAATGCATGCGCATTCCCAGCAATTCCAGATAATGCGGCGCAAAATTGAAATCCGGTAGATCGGTGAAATATTCATCAGGCGTTCTTAGAAATTTCATGGCGTCGATTTTAATCGGCATTCATTAAAAGGTAAAAGAAAATCTTGGCAGGATAGTTGTGAGATTTTTTGAATACCGTGGGAGTAGCTTAAAAAAAATGTCGCCTGGTTGACGGGAAAGCCTGTCTTCAAATTGCGCGGATGAGATGAATTGTCTTGCCAGTTTATCCGCCTCATCCGCTGAGTCCGAAGTTAATGTTGTCCTTTGGTGTGAGGACACTTATTTTTAGTGGCGAGCGGTTCTACTCTGTTTGATAAAACAAAATCGTCCGGTTGCTGATTAATTCACCGGCGGTTTGGTTGCCGTTGGGTTCGACCGATTCCGGTTTCGGCGAAGTTCTCGCATTTTTCTCATCTCCTCGCGGGTAATGAAGCCATCGTGGTCAGCATCCAGGCGGTCAAAAGCTTTTGGTCGTTTATTCCACTCTTCGCGGGAAATCCGTTGATCCTGATTAATATCCAATCTCAGCCACGCTTTGCGCATTTTCATCTGACGCTGTTGTCGTTGATTGCGAAGCCTCGGCTTTTGGCGCTCAGTGGGTTGCTGAATTTGAGGCGTCGCCGGTTGCTGCGTAGGGTCGGATTGACCATAGATTGCCATCGGAGTCAAACAAAGAACCAGAAAAAGACAGAAATTAAAAAATGCTTTCATCGAATCATCCCTCCAAAAATTATATTGCGATGTCTGTTGGACTACAGCAGCGGCAATTAAGTTTGGAAGATATATATAAATCTCGCGCTTTTAACATAAAAGTGGATTGGCACAGGCATTTGAAGAGAAACGCATCACATCACGGTTTTGGCGCGGGCAGCGATCAATTTGACGACCTCTGCGACAAGAATTTCGGGATTTACGGGTTTGGTTAAAAAGCCCTGAAAGCCCATTTTTAATGCCCGTTCACGTTCTTCATTGAAGGCATAGCCGGTTAAGGCGAGCGCCGGAATCTGTTTTCCATCGTTCATATTGCGCAACTGTTGAATAAGGAAATAGCCGTCTTCATCGGGCATTCCCAGATCGCTCACGATGATATGCGGGTTCCAGTAAGTCAAAATCTCAAGGGCTTTTTGAACGGATTCGGCGGCTTCGATTTCAGCTTTGCGTTCGCTCAGCATAAAGCAGGTCAACTCACGGGTGTCGGTCTGGTCATCAACCACCAACACACGCAACCCTTCGAGCATTAATAATAATTCATTCGAGGTTGGATTTTTGTTCGCACTGGTAAACTCGCTGGGCTTTTCATTGGGTGTGTGAAGCGTTTTACGGGGAAATTCCAGCGTAAACGTTGCGCCTTGATTCACGCCGGGACTTTCAGCCATCACCTTTCCGCCATGTGATTCGACGACGTGCCTGACAATCGCCAAGCCCAATCCAAGCCCACCATGTTTGCGAGTCATTGACCCATCGGCTTGACGGAAGCGATCAAAGATATAGGGTAAAAATTCCGGTTCAATCCCTTGCCCGGTGTCGCTCACCTGCAAACGGATGGTCTCGACGCTTTGTTGCAAGTTTGCCGTCACTTTTCCTCCCGACGGGGTGAATTTCACGGCATTGGATAATAAATTCCAGATTGCCTGTTGCAGTCGGGTTGAATCACCGACAATCGGTGAGATGTTTTCATCCACAGTCACCTGTAGATCAATATTTTTTGCCTGAATAACCGGCAGCAAAGTTTCAATCGAAGATTTTAAAATGTTATCCAGCGTCAAAACATCCAGCCGGAAAGGGAACTTGCCGGAGATGATGCGCGAAACATCGAGAATGTCTTCGATAAGCTTGGCTTGAATTTTGGCATTGCGTTCGATGGTCTCCATCGCTTTGGCTGCGGTTTCCGTATCGGCTTTGCCGCTATTGAGAATTCTGACCCAGCCAAGAATGGCATTTAACGGAGTTCTCAGTTCGTGCGAAAGCGTCGCTAAGAATTCATCTTTCAAACGATTGGCATTTTCCGCTTCGGTTCGGGCATTCTGTTCGCGAATCAGCGCTTCTTCGCGTTCACCTTCAACCCGTTTTCTCTCGACGATTTCGATTTCCAGTTTGTCAACGGCTTCTTTCAGTTGGCGAGTGCGTTCCTCAACCCGACGTTCCAAATTTAAATTCAAATCATCGAGTTTGAGGTTGGTTTCCTGTAACAGTTCCGCCTGTTTTTTTACTTCGGCAGTCATGCGATGGAGTTCGATAAAGAAACGCGCTTTGGCTTTCAGGATTTCCGGTTCCATCGGTTTGAAAATGTAATCCACCGCGCCGAGTTCATAACCTTTGGCGATATGACTTTCATGTTGATAAAGCGCAGTAATAAAAATAATCGGTGTGTGTTTTAGTTTTTGCACTTTGCGCATCAAGGTGGCGACTTCAAACCCATCCATCACAGGCATATCGACATCAAGCAGCACGACGGCGAATTCATCATCCAGTAACCGCCTTAACGCTTTCTTGCCGTTTTCGACCGAAATGATATTTTCATCCAAATCATCAAGGGTTGCCTGCATGGCGATACGATTAGCTTCATTATCGTCCACCACCAAAATATTAACCTTATTTTCCTTACTCATAACTCTATGCAATGACGATGAAATGACACCCCATCTCTTAAACGACACCTTCGTCGTTTTGCCCCCCCGCAGTCAATGTTTATCAGCAGTAACCATTCAATCAGCGGCATATCGGCTTTGAGCCGATTACCTCAATGCAAATAGGTTTTCGCGCTGCCGTGCCTATCGATATGCCCAAACTCTTAATGCCGACAACAACTGATCGGTATTCACCGGTTTGGCAATGTAATCGGAAGCTCCTGCATCAATACATTTTTGCCGGTCACCTTTCATGGCTTTCGCAGTAATCGCAATAATCGGCAGTTGTCGGTAATTTTCCAACGAGCGAATTTCACTCATGGTTTGATAGCCATCGTATTCAGGCATCATCATATCCATCAAAATCACGCTAATGTCTGGCGTCTGTTTCAGAATATTTATTGCGCTTTTACCATTGTCAGTCGAAAGCACCTCGATGTTGTAAGTTTCCAGCAGGCTGGTTAAGGCAAAAATATTTCTGATGTCATCATCGACGATGAGAATTTTTTTACCGGCGAGCATTTGATTGGGACTGAACAAATCGAAAAGCAACCGGCGTTTGGCTTCCGAAAAATTCGTCGCTGACCGATGCAAAAACAACGCGGTTTCGGCAAATAATCGTTCCTCTGACAAGACCTCTTTAACGGTCAATTGCTCCATCAGCCGTTTCAATTTCTTCTCTTCCTGTTTGGTCAAATCCGGGTGCCCCTGCATGATGACAGGAATGCGCCTCAACATCGGCTGTTTGACAATCGATTCCAGTAACCGAAGCGCGGCTTTATCCGGCAGCCCGGCATCAACCAGCAAACAGTCGGCATTGTCTTTACTCAAAGTTGCAATGCCATCTTCCAAAGATGAAGCAACGGAAACCTGTATATCTCCGCTATCGGAAATTTCCAGATTGTCGCGGTGTGTATCTCCGTCCTGCCCGACAATAACCAGGTGTTTCTGGGGTTTTTGAACATAATCTTTGATTTGTTTAATAACTTCGGCGACGCCTTCGATACTGGTTGGTTTATCGCTTTGATCCAAAACCGCGTATCCTTGTGCCCAATGGGTCTTTTCGAGCGCGGTTATGGATAACACGCGAACCGGTATGTGTCGCGTATTCAGATTGACTTTCAAACGGTCAAGCAGCACCCAGCCATTCATATCCGGCAGATTGATGTCGAGGGTGATGGCGGTCGGTCGGTAATGCTCGGTAAATTGCAGCGCCGATTCGCCAGACTCAGCAATAATGCTTTTGAACCCTTCCTGTTTTGCTGCCTGGTGGAGAATGCGCGCATAATTGTAATCATCTTCAACGATGAGCAGAACCAGATCGCCGGGTTCGATTTTTTCGCGGTCGTCGGGTAATTCGCCGAATGCCAGGTCAACCTGAGACAACATCTCTTGTATCGGCGCTGATTCAGCAACCCGATTGACAAAATCCTGAATCCGACGATTACTCTGCATCGCCGTTTGCGGGGTGTATCGCAACGGTAAGTAGAGCGTAAAAGTGCTGCCTTCGCCGATTTCACTTTGCAAAACCATCTCACCGCCGAGCAATTGCGCCAGTTCGCGACTGATTGCCAATCCCAACCCGGTGCCGCCGTATTTTCGACTGGTGCCGCCGTCTGCCTGTTGGAACGCCTCAAAAACAATTTTCTGTTTCGGTTGCGGGATGCCGATTCCGGTATCGGCTACCGCAAAGGCAATCACTTCAGAGGCTTCATTCAATGAGCGATTGTCACTGCTCCAACCGCCCGTCGCTCTTTCGATATGCAAAACCACTTTGCCGCGTTCGGTAAATTTCAAAGCATTGGACAAAAGATTCTTGAGGATTTGTTGCAGACGTTTGGCGTCCGTAAACATCTTCTTGGGAAGGTTGTTCGAGAGGTCGATTTCATATTGCAAACCTTTGCGCTCGAACTGATGGCGGAATACCCGCTCCATCTGTTTTTGTACTTCATTGAACGGCAGGTCATGCAGGTCAAGCGTCACGGTGCCCGATTCAATCTTCGACAGGTCAAGGATGTCATTAATCAAAGCAAGCAAATCGTGCCCGGCGTTTTGAATGGTTCGCGCATATTCGCATTGCTTATCATCGAGATTGCCTTGCGGATTTTCCGCCAGTTGTTGCGCCAGAATCAATAAACTATTCAACGGCGTGCGCAACTCGTGTGACATATTCGACAGGAATTCCGATTTGTATTTCGAGGTGAGCGCCAGTTGTTCGGCTTTCTCTTCAAGCGCGCTCTTGGCGAGTTCAACCTCCTGATTCTTCTGCTCGACTTCGATTTTCTGTTCTTCCAGGAGGCGGGCTTTGTCTTCGAGTTCTTCGTTGGTTTTTTTGAGAATCTCCTGCTGGCTCTGCAATTCTTTGGCAAGCGATTGTGATTGTTTGAGCAAATCTTCGGTTCGCGTACTCGCCTGAATGGTATTGATGACGATGCCCAACCCTTCGGTCAACTGTTCGAGGAATGATTGGTGCGTCGCGTTGAAACGCTCGAATGCCGCAAGTTCGATAACCGCTTTCGGGGTGCCTTCAAAGAGCACCGGCAGGATGATGACGTTAAGCGGCGATGCCTCTCCTAAACCGGAATTGATGCGCACATAATCGGCGGGCACGTTGGTGAGCAATATTCTTTGCTTTTCCAGTGCGGCTTGCCCGACGAGGCTTTCGCCGAGTCTTAGCGAATTGGAAATCACCCGCCGTTCGCGATAGCCATAACTGCTCTTCATCTTCAATACCATCTCGCCCTCTTCATCGGTTTCGATAATGTAGAAGATGCCGTGCTGCGCGCCGACAAGTGGCGCAAGTTCCGAAAGCGTCAATTTTGAAACTTCCAGCAAATCGCGTTGACCTTGCAAGAGGCGTGTGAATTTCGCGATGTTGGTTTTCAACCAATCCTGTTCAGCGTTCGTTTGTGTGGTCTCCTTGAGGTTGCGAATCATTTCGTTGATGTTGTTTTTGAGTTCTTCGACTTCGCCGCGTGCGCCGACTTGAATGGTGCGGCTCAAGTCGCCTTTGGTAACGGCGGTCGCAACCTCTGCGATAGCGCGTACCTGTGTGGTCAAATTTTCCGCCAACTGATTGACGTTATCGGTTAAATCGCGCCAGGTGCCGGCAGCGCCCGGCACAACTGCCTGACCTCCCAACCGTCCATCAACACCGACTTCGCGAGCTACGCCAGTCACCTGATCAGCGAAGGTCGCAAGCGTATCAATCATGTTGTTGATGGTTTCGGCAAGCGATGCGATTTCACCTTTGGCTTGCACTGTGAGTTTTTGTTTCAAGTCGCCGTTTGCGACAGCGGTAACGATTTTTGCGATACCGCGCACCTGGTCTGTAAGGTTTGCAGCCATCGAGTTGACATTATCGGTCAAATCTTTCCAGGTGCCGGAAACGCCGGGCACTTCGGCTTGTCCGCCAAGTTTACCTTCGGTGCCGACTTCGCGGGCGACGCGGGTGACTTCGGCGGCAAACG